>JBGASI010000380.1:0-4991 GCA_044229815.1 Vicinamibacteria bacterium
CTCGAACTCGAGGCTCGCGCCAACCAGAAGCGGCTCACGGACGAGGTGGCGCGACTGCGCGCCGAGGGCCACGCCGCCGAGGCCGAGCGCAGCGAGAAGCAGGTGCGCCTCGATGCCCGGCGCATCGAGCTCCAGAAGCAGCAGCTCCAGCTCGAGGTCGAGAACGGCCAGCTCGAGGCGCAGATGGAGAAGGCCGCGCGCGACATGGAGCACGGAGCCGGCGCGGGAGAGGCCGAGCTCGAGAAGACGCGCCAGGCGCTCGAGTCGAAGCAGCAGGCGCTCCAGGCCGAGATGGAGAAGGCCGGGCAGCAGATGCAGGCCCTCGAGGCCGAGGGCCGCGTCGAGGAGCTGCGGCAGTCGACCGGCGACCTCGAGCGCTCGCTCGCCGAGCAGATCCAGTCGCTGCAGGAGGCGCTGCCGGAGGCCGGTGCGCAGAAGGCCGAGCTCGAGCATGAGATCCAGCGGCTCCGGTCCGCGCTCGACGCGCTCGGCTCCCCGTCGACGGGCACGAGGATGCGCTCCACGGCGCCGCGCGAGCGGATGCGGACGCGGCAGCCGGAGCCTCCGCCCGCGCAGCCCTGAGCCAGGGGCCCTGGCGAGGGATCGGCGGGCGGTTCGAGCCGCCCGCCCGGCACGGCCCGCGCCAGGCTCCCGCGCACGTTGGAGTTCCCGACGTGCTACGGTGCAGTCGTGGGCTCTGCCGTGACGGCGCGGCCGGTGCTGGTGACCGGCGCCAGCGGCTACATCGGCGGCCGGCTGGTACCGCGGCTGCTCGAGGCCGGCTATCGCGTTCGCTGCCTGGCGCGTGAGCCCCGCAAGCTGACGAGCCGCCCCTGGGCAGCCGACCCCCGCGTCGAGATCGTCGCCGGGGACACGGCCGATGCCGCGTCCCTGCGGCGGGCGCTGACGGGCTGCGGGGCGGCCTACTACCTCGTCCACTCGCTGGTTTCCGCTGGCCGGGAGTACGCAGCCCGCGATCGCGAGATGGCCGCCTTGTTCGCGCGGGCCGCCGAGGAGGCGGCGCTCGAGCGCCTCGTCTACCTCGGCGGCCTCGGCGAGCTGGGCGAGGGGCTCTCGGAGCACCTCGTCTCGCGGCGCGAGGTCGAGGAGGTGCTCGCCACGGGCCGCACGCCCGTCACCGTCTTCCGGGCGGCGGCGATCCTCGGCTCGGGGTCGGCGTCGTTCGAGATCCTGCGCTACCTCGTCGAGCGCCTGCCCGTGATGATCACGCCGCGCTGGGTCGGCACGCAGTCGCAGCCGATCGCGGTGCGCAACGTCGTGGGCTACCTGGTGGAGTGCCTGGCCTCGCCCGCGACCGCGGGCCGGACGCTCGACATCGGCGGGCCGGACGTCCTCTCCTATCGCGAGCTGATGCGCATCATGGCCGAGGAGCTGGGCCTGCGCCGGCGCTACGTGATCCCGGTTCCGGTGCTGACGCCGCGACTGAGCTCGCTCTGGATCCAGCTGGTGACCCCGATCTCGCAGCGCATCGCGCGGCCCCTGGCCGAGGGGCTGCGCAACCGCGTGGTGTGCCGCGACGACGAGGCGCAGCGCCTGCTGCCGCAGCACCTGCTGTCCGTGCGGGAGGCCATCCGCGCCGCGCTCGACCGCACGTCAAGGGACGAGGTCGAGACGAGCTGGTCGATGGCCGGGCCCATCGCGGGCGATCCCGACTGGGCGGGAGGCACGGTCTTCGTCGATCGGCGCACGCTGCACGTCGACGCCGCGCCCGACGCCGTCTACCGCGCGGTGCTGCGGATCGGCGGCGGGCACGGCTGGTACGCGGCCCAATGGCTGTGGCGCGTGCGCGGCTTCCTGGACCGCCTCGCCGGCGGGCCCGGGCTGCGCCGCGGACGCCGGGCCGCCGAGAGCATCGGCTTCGGGGAGGCGCTCGATTTCTGGCGCGTCACCGCCGTCGAGACGAACCGTCGCCTCGCCCTGCGGGCCGAGATGAAGCTGCCGGGCGAGGCCCTGCTCGAGTTCACCGTCGAGCCCGAGGCTGGGGGAAGCCGCTTGACGCAGACGGCCCGTTTCCTGCCCAGCGGGCTGGCGGGGCTCGTTTACTGGCACGCCGTGCGCCCGCTGCACGCGATCGTGTTCAGGGGCATGATCCGCGGCATCAGGGACTCGGCGCTGGCGAGGAAGCCGTGACCTTCGCCCGAGCCCTCGGCTGTGGATTGTACAAGCGACCAACTCCGACAGCCGGTCCCGACCCTGCCAGGAAGCCCTGCCGGGGCAGGAGGCCGGAACACGGGCGAGGCGACGCTAGAGCCTTCGCCCTCGGAGCAGCCGAAGGACCACGATGATGATCACGACGACGAGCAGGACGTGCACCGCGTTCCCCGACAGCACGGGAAGCGAAACGGTCCCAAGCGCGCCGAGCAGCCAGAGTATCAGGATGATCACGACTATCGTCCAGAGCATGAACTCTCCTTCGCCGATCTTGACCGGGAGGACTCGGCCCGCTGCATGTACAGCTGGGTCGCCTCGAACTCACCCTCCGGCAGAAGCAAGATGCGAGCCAGCCATCCGATCGCCGCGGACGAGCCGCCCCGTGGCCACCTGTGAGCCTGGGAGGCAACCATGACCGTCGCCAAGGCGTTTGCCGGCACGCTCGTCGCGTTCCTGGCCATCGACATGGTCTGGATCGCCACGGTCGTGCGCCCGATGTACGACCGGCAGCTCGGAGATCTCCTCCGCGCCAGCCCGCTGCTGGGCGCCGGTCTCGCCTTCTACCTGACCTACGCAGCGGGGATCGTCTACTTCGCGGTCCTGCCCGCGCTCGCCGCGAATGGCGTGCGCAGTGCCCTCCTGAACGGCGCGGCGCTGGGCGGCCTGGCCTACGGCACCTACGCCTTCACCAACTACGCCCTGCTCGAGAGGTGGACCCTGGCCCTGGCCGCCGCGGACCTGGGCTGGGGCATCGTACTGACAGCGGTAGCGGCGGCGTGCGGCCTCCTCGCCGCGAAGCCATCGGCGCTCGCAAGAGCGTGCTAGCCTGATCGACAGAGGTGAGCAATCCCATGGCCAGTCAGTCCGGGGTCGAGCCCGAGGCGGCCGGGCAGCGAGGCGAGGTCTTCGACGACCGCACACCCGTCGCGAACCGCATCCGGGAGCGGATCCGCAACGCGCGCGCCCGCTTCCACGCGAACGACAACATCTCCGCCTACATCGAGGCGGGCGAACTCGAGCCGCTGCGGCTCGAGGTGGCGAGCAAGATCGACGAGGTGCTGCGGGCGCTCGTCATCGACACGGAGAGCGACCACAACACGCAGGACACCGCGCGGCGCGTGGCCAAGATGTACCTGATGGAGGTCTTCGCGGGCCGCTACGCGCCCCAGCCGCCGGTCACCGAGTTCCCGAACGTGCGCCGCCTGAACGAGCTCATGATCGTGGGCCCGGTCACCGTGCGCAGCGCCTGCTCGCACCACCTGTGCCCGATCATCGGGCGGATCTGGGTCGGGGTGATGCCCAACGAGCACTCCGCCCTCATCGGGCTGTCGAAGTACGCGCGCCTGGTGGAGTGGGTGATGACCCGGCCGCAGATCCAGGAGGAGGCGATCGTCCAGCTCGCCGAGCTGCTGCAGGACAAGATGCAGCCGGACGGCCTGGCGATCGTGATGGAGGCGGATCACTACTGCATGCAGTGGCGCGGCGTCAAGGACATGGACTCCAAGATGACGAACAGCATCATGCGCGGGTCCTTTCTCAAGAACCCCAACCTGCGCCTGGAGTTCCTCTCGCTGCTGACCGACAAGAAGGGCTAGAGAGAGACGAAGAAATGCTGGTACGCCTGCTCTACGCGAGCCGCTCCGACCGGGAGATCGACGACGCGCTCGTCGCCTCGATCCTCGAGCGCTCCCAGAAGTACAACCTCGATCACGGCATCACGGGCATCCTCTGCACCTACTCCCAGGGCAACGTGTTCCTCCAGGTGCTCGAGGGCGGCCGGGCCGCGGTCAACACGCTCTACGCGACCATCGTCCGGGACCCGCGCCACCGCGACGTCACCCTGCTCGACTACGCCGAGATCACGGAACGCCGCTTCGCCGGATGGCGGATGGGCGGCGTGAGCCTGAACCGGGTCAACGTGGGCACCATCCTGCGCTTCTCGGAGAGCCCGGTGCTGGACCCGTTCTCCATGAGCGGGGGGGCGTCGCTCGCGCTGCTCGAGGAGCTGACGAGCACCGCGGCCATCGTCGGCCGCGACAGCGCCTAGCCCGAGGCGCCGGGAGCGGACCCCTCGCGGCGTACGCGTGCCCCCGGGCGGGATTCCCCCCCGGGGGACACGCGCTGGATCCGCTTTGCGGGCTACCTCGGGAAGAGGACCGTGTCGATCACGTGGATGACCCCGTTCGAGGCCATGACGTCGGCCTTGACCACCGTGGCGTTGTTGATCTTCACGCCCTTCGACGCGTCGATCTTCAGCATCTGCCCCTCGACCGACTTCGCCTCCTTGAGCTTCGTGACATCCGCTGCCGTCACCTTGCCCGCGACGACGTGGTAGGTGAGTACCTGGGTGAGCCTGGCCTTGTCCTTGATGAGCGCGTCGAGGTCGGCCTTCGGGATCTTCGCGAACGCCTCGTCGGTGGGTGCGAAGACGGTGAACGGGCCCGCCCCCTTCAGGGTGTCCACGAGGCCCGCCGCCTGGAGCGCGGCCGCCAGGGTCTTGAAGCTCCCTGCCGCCACGGCGGTGTCCACGATGTCCTTCTGGTCTCCCGCCCGGACGAAGGCCGGGGCAGCGAGGAACGCCACGGCGGCGGCAACGGCTAGAAATCGCTTGCTCATCTCTTCATCTCCTCTGAGTCGGTCTCAGTAGGAGATACGAAGGTGCGGCTTGGAAGTTTTGTCTAGTATGTGAATAGATTTGGAGACGGGTACGCCGGGAGCCCGTCGTCGACCCGCGCGCTCACATTTCCGGGGGGAAGCCGGACTTCCACCACTGGTTCAGCGGGGAACCCGGCTCGAGAGCGCCGAGGCCCGCCGCGGGC
>JBGASI010000381.1:0-7444 GCA_044229815.1 Vicinamibacteria bacterium
GGGGTTATCGCGGGCGCGAAGCTGACCCATGTCAACTACGCCTTTGCGCTCCTCCGCGACGGCCGGATCGTCGAGGGCGGCCCCGACGACGCGGCCAACCTCCGGGTGCTGATGGCGGCGCGCCGGGATGCCCCCGGGCAGCGCGGCCTCGTCGCGGTCGGCGGCTGGCGCGGCTCCAGGGGCGTCTCGGCGGCGGCGCGCACGCCCGCCGCGCGCGCCCGCCTCGTGGCGAGCGCGGTCGAGTTCGTCCGCCGCCACGACCTCGACGGGCTGGACATCGACTGGGAGTACCCGGGGCTGCCCGGCGCAGGCAACCCGCACGGGCCGGGGGACCGCGCGGCGTTCAGCGCGCTGCTGGCCGACCTGCGCTCAGCGTTCGACCGTGACGGCAAGGAGCGGGGCCGGACGCTCCTGCTCACGATCGCGGCGGGGGCCTCGGCCGAGTACCTCGCGCAGACGGACATGGCGCGGGCCCAGGCGTCGCTCGACCTCGTCAACCTGATGACCTACGACTTCCGGGTGGCGGAGTCCGGCGACAAGGCCGGCCACCACGCGAACCTGCGCGTGGCGCCCGCCGACCCCCAGGCCGTCTCGGCGGAGGGAGTCGTGAAGGCCTTCCTCGCCGCCGGCGTGCCGGCCGGGAAGCTGGTGCTCGGCGTGCCCTTCTACGGCCGGGCCTGGACGGGGCTCGACTCGCTCGCTGACCTCTACCGCAAGGGTCGCGCGGCCCGCGGCCTCGACACGAGCTACGGCGGGCTGTCGAAGATGGTCGGCCGCGACGGCTGGGAGCGCGGCTGGGACGAGGCGGCGCAGGCGCCGTACCTCTGGAACGCCGCGCGGTACACGTTCGTGACCTACGAGGACCCCGAGTCGCTCGGGCGCAAGTGCCGCTTCGTCCGCGAGCAGGGGCTCGCGGGCGTCATGTTCTGGGAGTACCACGCGGACCCGGCCGGGGCGCTGCTCGACGCGCTCGGCGAGGGACTGCGCGCCGAGCCGAGGCCCTAGCGGGCGGCCGGCTCGAGGTACTTGTCGAACCAGGCCAGCCAGCGCTCCTGCCGGTCGCGAATGAAGCTGGGCCGCGTGAAGATGTGGAACTGGCCGGGGTACACGACCAGCTGGGTGGGCACCCCGAGGTGGCGCAGCGCCTGGTAGAGCTGCTCGCCGCCTCCCACGGGCACGTTGAAGTCCTTCTCCCCGCCCAGGAACAGCGTGGGTGTGCGGATGCGGTCGGCGTGGAAGAACGGGTAGGACACCTTCAGCCACCCGTCCAGGTTGCGCCAGGGCGGTCCCAGCTCGTTGTCGTACTGCAGCGCGTACTGGTCGCTTCCGTACATCGACAGGAAGTTCGCGCAGCCCGCGCCGCTGGCGGCCGCCTTGAAGCGCGGGTCCGAGGCGATGACCCAGTTCGTCAGCAGGCCGCCGTAGCTCCAGCCGCCAATGCCGAGGCGCTCGGGGTCCGCGACCCCGAGGCGGATCGCTTCGTCGACGGCGGCCAGCACGTCGGCCACCTCCTTGTTCCCCCAGTCCCCGGCGATGCTGCGTGAGAACTCCGCGCCCCGGCCGCTGCTGCCGCGGTAGTTGACGGCCAGCACCACGTAGCCGTGGGCCGCCAGGAGCTGCCGCTCCAGTTGCAGGGCGTAGGTGTCGACGGGCAGCGAGTGATCGTCCTGCATGTTGGGGCCGCCGTGGATCCACAGCAGCGTGGGGTATTTCCGGCCGCGCTCGTAGGCGGGCGGCTTCACCAGCATCCCGTGGATCTCGGCGCCGTCCCGGCTGAAGAAGCGGATGTCCTCGACCGCGCCGAGTTGCAGCTCGGCGAGCACGGCGTCGTTGTGCGCGGTCAGCTTGCGCAGCGTCGTGCCCTCGAGGGCGAAGATCTCCGGTGCTGACGAGTCGCTGGAGACCGTCACGGCCGTGCGGCCGCCGCCGCCCGACTGCTCGGTGACGACGACCTGGCCCTGCAGCAGGCGCTCCACGCTGCCGCCGGAGACCGCGACCCGCGCCGGGTACTGGACCCGGTCGTCGGCGACCAGGAAGCTGAGGCTCGCGCCGTCGGCGCTGAATTCCGGCGCCGACACCATGCGGTCGAGCTTCTCGGTGAGCAGGCGCGGCGCCCCGCCGGCCGCCGGCACGACGGCCAGCTGATCCTGCATGTAGGCGTAGTGCTTCGGGTGCGCCCCGTAGAGATACGAGACGAGCCTGCCGTCGGGGCTCCACGCCAGGTGCTGCGCGTTCGGCGCGTAGGCGGTCAGCAGCTTGACCGGCCTCGCGCCCGGCCGCGCGTCGACCACGAGCACGTCGTTCGTGCCCGTCCGATCCCGCTCCTGCGCCCGCTCGCTGACGAACGCGATCCGCGCGCCGTCGGGCGACCAGGCCGGCTGGCGATCGTCGTTGAGCCTGTCGCCCAGCAGCGGCTCGAGCTTGCGGGCCTCGACGTCGAAGAGGTAGAGCTGCCGGCGCGAGGCGGCCGTGCGGTAGCCCTCGACGTCCTGCTTGAACTGGTAGCGGTCGATCGGCCGGCCCCTCGTCCGACTCCCGCAGGACGAGCAACAGCCGCTTTGCGTCCGGCGACCACTCGTAGTCCTCGATCTCCTGCTGCACGTCCGTCAGCCGGCGCGCCTCTCCGCCACGCCGGTCGAGCAGCCAGACCTGGGCCTTGCCCCCGGCCGGGCGCGCGGAGAGAAAGGCGAGGTACTTCCCGTCGGGGCTCCAGCGCGGCGCGCTGTCCGAATCCGGCCCGTAGGTGAGGCGCAGGTCCTGCGTGCCGTCCCAGCTCACCATCCAGACGGCGCTGCGCCGGCTGTCGCTCTCGCGGTCGCTGCCCTCGACCGTGTAGGCCACCCAGCGGCCGTCGGGAGAGCAGCGCGGTCCTCCCACGACCTGGAGCCGGTCGAAGTCGTCCATCGTCAGGGAACGCGCGGACGCACCTTGCGCGGCCAGGACGGCCAGCGCGCCGAGCGCGACGACGATGCCCCGGCGCAGCCGGTCCCGCGAGGGCGAGTGGCGAGTCAGCTTCATGGAAGGGCTCCTCATCCGAAAGCGCGACCGCGTCGCGGGTTCAGGCGTTTCTCGAGCCGTCATCATCTCAGGCTGCCCGGCTCGCGCAGGCCGCGGCCGGTCCTCCTGGTCAGCGAGTCGCCGAGGTCGTCGCGGGCCTTCTCGGCGAGGGCCTGCAGGCGGGCGACCTCGTCCGGGTGGGCGGCCGCAACGTCGGTCGTTTCGCCGATGTCCGCCACGAGGTCGTAGAGCGCGAGCGGCACGTCGATCTGCTTGTACTTGCCGGGGATGCCGCCCGTGCCGGCCTTGCCGTCGAGGGTCTGCGAGCGGTGGGGGAGGACGAGCTTGTAGCGGCCGCTGCGCAAGGCCCGCAGCTCGGTGCCGTAGTAGAAGAGAAGCGCCTCGTGGGGCGAGCGCGCTCCGGCTTCGCCCAGCAGCAGCGGCGAGATGTCGAGCCCGTCGATCGGCCGCGGCGGCAGCGGGGCGCCGACGAGGCGCGCGAGCGTCGGCAGCACGTCGATCGTCATCGCCGGCTCGCGGACGAGGCTGCCCGCGGGGATGTGGCCCGGCCAGCGGGCCACGAACGGCACGCGCACGCCCCCCTCGAAGGCCGTTCCCTTGCCCTCGCGCAGCGGCCCGGCCGACCCGGCGTGGTCGCCGTAGGAGAGCCAGGGCCCGTTGTCCGAGGCGAAGACGACGAGCGTGTCGCGCTCGAGACCCAGGCGCTGGAGCGTGGCGAGCAGCTGCCCGACCGAGTCGTCGATCTCCTCGATCACGTCGCCGTAGAGCCCCTGGCGCGAGTGGCCGCGGAAGCGCGCCGACGCGAAGATCGGCACGTGGGGCATCGTGTGGGCCAGGTAGACGAAGAAGGGGCGGGCGCGGTTCGCCTCGATGAAGGCCACCGCGCGGCGGCCGTACTCGGCGGTCAGCTGCGACTGGTCGGGGTTGATGGTGAGGACGGACTCTCGCGAGTAGAGCGGCAGGGGCGGGAACTGCATCTTCTCCGGGTGGTTCGGCCACATGTCGTTCGAGTAGGGCAGGCCGAAATAGTCGTCGAAGCCGTTGCGCGTCGGCAGGAAGGGCGGCAGGTGCCCGAGGTGCCACTTGCCGTAGATCGCCGTCGCGTAGCCGCGGCCCTTCAGCAGCTCCCCGAGCGTCGTCTCGCCCTCGGCGATGCCGATCGTCGACTGCGGCATCAGCGCCCCCAGGATGCCGACACGGTTCGGGTAGGCGCCCGTGAGCAGCGCCGTGCGCGAGGCCGAGCAGACGGCCTGGGCGACGTAGAAGTCGGTGAAGCGCACGCCCTCCCGGGCCAGCCGGTCGATGTGCGGCGTGCGGATCCGCGGCGCGCCGTAGAAGCCGATGTCGCCGTAGCCGAGGTCGTCGGCGTAGACGAGGACGACGTTCGGCGGCCGGGGCGACGCCGGCTGGGCGCCGGCTCTGGCCGCGACGGCGAGGACGGCGAGGACGGCGAGGAGGATCGAGGCGGCTCGTTCCCGTTTCATGTGGGGGATTCTAGCCGCGCGGCGCCGCAAAGCCCGGGTCGGCTCCGCGGGCTACAATCCGCCACGCCGAGGAGGTCCCTCCCATGCGTGTGATCCGTGCCGTCCGGCCCCTGGCCTTTGCCGCGCTCGTCCTCGTCAGGGCCGCGGGCTCCGCCTTCGCGAGCGACGACGTCCTACCGCTCGCGGGGAGCTGGCGCTTCGAGCTCGACCGGGCGGACGAGGGGCTCGTCGGCGGGTGGGGCGAGGGCCGGACGCTGTCGGGGAAGATCGAGCTGCCCGGCGCGCTGCAGGCGCAGGGCCAGGGCGACGACGTCTCTCTCGACACGCCGTGGACCGGTCAGATCGTGGATCGGTCCTTCTTCACCTCGCCCGCCTACGCGCCCTACCGAGAGCCCGGGCACGTCAAGGTCCCCTTCTGGCTGCAGCCGGACAAGCACTACGTCGGCGCTGCGTGGTACCAGCGCGATCTCGAGCTGCCGGCCGCGTGGGCGGGCCGCAGGCTGGTCCTCGTCCTGGAGCGGCCGCACTGGCAGACGATGGTGTGGTTCGACGAGCGTTTCGTGGGCGCCGCCGACAGCCTCTCGACCCCGCACGAGCACGACCTCGGCACGGCCGTCGCGCCCGGGCGGCACCGGCTGACGATCCGTGTCGACAACCGCCTCGTGGTCGACGTCGGCCTCAACTCGCACAGCGTGAGCGACCACACGCAGTCGAACTGGAACGGCATCGTCGGCGCGCTCGAGCTGCGCGCCACGGCGCCCGTCTGGATCGACGACCTGCAGGTCTACCCGCGGCTCGCCAGCCGGACGGCCGGCGTGCGCGGGCGCATCGGGAACGCCACGGGGCGACCCGGGCGGGGCACGCTGCGGCTGGGGCTCGCGCCCGACGCGGGCGCGCCGGCGGCGCGCGCGATCGACGTGGCCTGGGACGCCGCGGGTGGCGCGTTCGAGGCGGAGCTGCCGCTCGGCGCGGCCGCGAGCTGGGTCGAGTTCCAGCCGGCGCTGCAGCGGCTGGTGGCGACGCTGGAGGGCCCGGACGGCCGCGACGCGCGCGAGGTGCGGTTCGGGCTGCGCGAGGTCTCGACGCGGGGCACGCAGTTCACCGTCAACGGGCGCGCGGCCTTCCTGCGCGGCACGCTCGAGTGCGCGATCTTCCCGAAGACCGGCCACCCGCCGACCGACGTCGCCGCCTGGCAGCGCATCGTCTCGATCGCGAAGGCGCACGGCCTCAACACGATCCGCTTCCACTCCTGGTGCCCGCCCGAGGCTGCCTTCGCCGCCGCCGACGCGCTCGGCTTCTACTACCAGGTCGAGGTCGCCTCCTGGGCGAACGGCTCGACGCGGCTCGGTGGCGGGCTGCCGATCGACGACTGGCTGTACCGCGAGGCGGCCCGCATCCTGAAGGCCTACGGGAACCACCCCTCGTTCCTGCTGATGCCGTACGGCAACGAGCCCGCGGGCCGCGACAGCGAGTACCTCGCGCGCTTCGTCGAGCACTGGAAGGCCCGCGACCCGCGCCGGCTCTACGCGAGCGCCTCGGGCTGGCCCGAGCTCCCGCAGAACCAGTTCCACGTCTCGCCGGGGCCGCGGATCCAGGCCTGGGGCGAGGGGCTGCGCTCGCGCGTGAACGCCCGCCCTCCCGAGACGACCACCGACTACCGCGCCTACGTCGGCGCGCGCGGCGTGCCCGTGGTGAGCCACGAGATCGGGCAGTGGTGCGCCTTCCCGAACCTCGACGAGCGCGCCAAGTACACCGGCTACCTCAAGGCGAAGAACTTCGACATCTTCGCCGACACCCTCGCCGCGCACGGGATGAGCGCGCAGGCGAAGGACTTCCTCTTCGCGTCGGGCCGCCTGCAGACGCTGCTCTACAAGGAGGAGATCGAGGCGGCGCTGCGCACGCCCGGCATGGGCGGCTTCGAGCTGCTCGACCTGCACGACTTCCCGGGGCAGGGCACGGCCCTCGTCGGCGTCCTCGACGCCTTCTGGGACTCGAAGGGCTACGTCGGCGCGGACGAGTTCCGCCGCTTCGCCGGCCCGACCGTGCCGCTCGCCCGTCTCGCCCGCCGCGTCTTCACGCGCGGCGAGACGATCGCGGCGGACCTCGAGGTCGCGCACTTCGGCCCGGCACCGCTGCCCTCCGCGCGCGCGAGCTGGCGTCTCCTCGACGCCCGCGGGGCCGTCGCCGCCCGGGGCCGCCTGCCCGCGCGCGAGCTGCCGGTCGGCAACGGCGTTGCGCTCGGCCGCGTCGCGATCCCCACCGCCGGCCTGCGCGCGCCGGCCCGCTATCGCCTGGCCGTCGCCCTCGCGGGCACGCCGTTCGAGAACGACTGGGACCTGTGGCTGTACCCGCCGCGCGTCGCGGCCGGCGTGCCCGCCGGGGTCTCGCTGGTGAGCGCGCTCGACGACGCGGCGCTCTCCACGCTCGACGGCGGCGGCCGCGTGGTGCTCCTCGTGCCGCCCGACCGCGTGCGCGGCGATGCGCTCGGCAAGGTGGAGCTGGGCTTCTCCAGCATCTTCTGGAACACCGCGTGGACGGGACGCCAGGCCCCGCACACGCTCGGCATCCTGTGCGACCCCGCGCACCCGGCGCTGGCGGGGTTCCCGACCGAGGGCCACAGCGACTGGCAGTGGTGGTACCTCCTCAGCCGCGCGGGGGCGATGATCCTGGACGGCCTGCCGCCGGCGCTCCGGCCGACCGTGCAGGTGATCGACGACTGGGTCACGAGCCGCAGGCTGGGGCTCGTCTTCGAGGCGCGGCTGGGGAAGGGGCGACTGCTGGTCACGAGCCTCGACCTCCGCGGCGATCTCTCCGCGAACCCGGTCGCGCGGCAGATGCGCCACAGCCAGCTGCGCTACGCAGCCGGTCCGCGCTTCGAACCGGCGGTCGAGGTGACGGCCGAGCAGGTGAGGGCGCTCGTCCAGTGACGCGCGCACGCAGGG
>JBGASI010000382.1:0-4973 GCA_044229815.1 Vicinamibacteria bacterium
CGGCGCTCGAGGACGCCCAGGAGGCGATCCGCGCCCGACTCGAGCGCCAGGCGCTCGACGCCCGCGTCGAGGCGTGGGTGGCCGAGCTGCGCGCGCGCGCCGTCGTGCGCTACGTCGAGGGCTGAGACAGCAGCGCCTGCGCGAGCGCGCGCACGTCGTCGGGGACGCCGTCCAGACCCAGCTCGTGGCAGGCGCGCCTGACGTCGAGCAGCAGGTCGGCCGCCGGCCCGGCCGCGGCCGGGTTGCCCCGCGCCGGCAGCGGTCGCGCCGCCACCGCCGCGAGGAACGCCGCGAAGCGACCGGCGAGCGCGCCGGGGTCGTGGTGCTCGCGGACGAAGGCGCGCGCCCGCGCGCCGATCGCCTCGCCCAGGTCGCCGCGCCGCGCGAGCAGCGTGAGCATCGCCAGCAGCTCCGCGTCCTCGTAGCGGCCCGCGTCGACCGGCAGGACCAGGCCGTCGGGGAACTCGAGCTCGGCCGGCGTGCCGGCGGTCACGAGCGTCGGCCGCCCCACGAGCAGCGAGCGCAGCAGGACCGCCGACATCTCGCCGAGCGTCGGGAAGCGCAGCGCCAGCACGACGTCGGCCGCCGCCAGGTGGCGCACCAGGTCCTCGAGCGAGACCCGGCCGGTCACCGTGAAGGCCCCCTCGAGGCCCGCGTCGCGCGCCCACTCGTGAAGCGGCAGCCCCGGCAGGTTCTCGCCGGCGACCACGAAGTGCAGCTCCGGCCGCTCGCGCCGCAGCCGGCCAGCAGCGCGCAGCGCCGCGTCGAGCCGCTTCAGCGGGTTCACGAGCCCCGGCGCCGTCACCACGAAGGCGTCGGCCGGCAGGCCGAGCGCGGCGCGTGCCGCCGCGCGCGAGGGCGGGGACGCCAGAGGCAGCGAGGCGTGCAGTGGCAGGTGCAGCAGCGGCAGGCCGGGCCGCAGCGCGGCCGCGCGGGCGAGCGCGAACGCCGTGGTGGGCGCGACGGCGCGGGCGCTCTCGACCAGGTGCTCCGAGAGCGGGAACAGCGACTCGATCACCGGCGAGCAGAAGCCGCCGGCCACCTGCCCGGCCACGAAGCTGCCGCTCGCCCCGTAGGCTGCCCGCATCAGCCGGCGGTAACCGGGCTCGTCGCCGCGCAGGAACGTCTGCGACAGGACCAGGCCGTGCAGGCTCCACTCGTGCAGGCGCAGGACGCCGGGCACGCGCAGGGCCTCGCGGTAGACGAAGCCGTGCCAGTGCGAGTTGCCCAGCTCGTAGACGCGCAGCGCCTGCGGGTCCGCCTCGGCCGCCGCGACGAGCCGGGCGCCGCCGAGCGCCGTGGCGTCGACGGCGGCCGGGTCCTCCGCCACCACCGTCACGTCGGCGAGCCGCGCCAGGAACGGCAGCGTCTCGGCCACGTGGTCGGCGATCCCCGAGCGGGCGGGCGGCAGCGGGCTCCAGATCTCGAGCTTCACCGCAGCGAGGCGGTCAGGGCGTCGACCACGCGCTCCCAGCCGATCGGCGCCACCCGGCGCCGGCCCTCCTCGCCCAGCTCGCGCAGCCGCGCCTCGCTCATGCCGGCGAGACGGTCGAGGCCGTCGCCGAGGGCCTGCGCCTCCGGCGCGGCCACGATCCCGCTCTCGCCGTCGCTCACGAACTCGAGCGGTCCGCCCGAGTCGCTGCTGGTGAGCACGGGCCGGCCCGAGAGAAAGGCCTCGACCGTCACGTAGCCGTAGTCCTCGTTGAGCGGCGTGTAGACGGCGGCCCGGCAGCCCGCGTAGAGCTCGATCAGCTCCTCGTCGGAGACGAAGCCGAGGAAGTCGACGCGACCGTCGAGCGAGAGGCGCCGGGCCTGCTCGCGCAGCCCGCGCTCGTGCGGTCCCGAGCCGGCGATCTTCAGGCGCAGGCCGCTGCGCGTGCGGGCGAGCGCATCGAGCAGCAGGTCGACGCGCTTGATCGGCTCGAGCCGGCCGGCGTAGAAGAAGAAGTCGCCGTAGGGGCCGCTGCGGTAGCGGCCGACGTGGCGCGGCGGCGGGTACAGCGTCTCCGCCGCGAGGCCGTTGAAGCGCGCCAGACGCTGCGCCACGTTCCTCGAGATCGTGTGCAGCGAGCGGCACTCGCCCAGCCCGGCGGCGTCCATCGCCCGGATCGTGTCGACGACGCGGCGGTCCTCGGGCGAGTCGGTGAAGGCGCAGAAGCGGGTCCCGAGCAGGTCGTAGGCCTCGCGGTGCTGGTGGAGGATCCAGGCCGCCTTGCGCGGGTGGCGCACGAGCCAGCTCGGGAACTTCGTCGGGATCACGAGGTCGACGCGCTCGCCCCAGCTCTCGGTCAGGTCGAGCAGCCGCCAGGCGAGCGCCTGGCGCGGGATCTCCGCCGGCGGGTAGGCGCGGAACGGCACGTTGACGACGTCCACCTTGTAGCCGCGCGCGGCCAGCTGGTCCTTCAGGTCCCCGACCAGGATCTCGGCCCCGCCGGTCACGTAGGGCGTCTGCACGCCGCAGACGAGGACGTTCTTCATCCGCGTCCCAGCCGCCGCTCGAGCTCCTCGACCCGGGCCTGCAGGCGCCGCAGGTCGGCCTGCGCCGAGAGCCGGCTGCGCTCGGAGGCCTCGAGCACCAGGTCGATCCGCCCCACCAGCTCGTGCACGTGGACGACCAGGCGTTCCTGAAGTTGCAGGTGACGCTGGTCGATGTCGTTCATCCGCCGCGCGTGGGCGGCCAGGATGGCGTCGTAGTGCCGGTGCGTGGCCGCGAAGCGCTCGGCGAGGTAGGCGAGCAGCTCGTTGTCGAGCCGCACCTGGTCCGCCGCGAAGCGCTGCTGGGCCTGGAGCGGCTGCGCGAGCAGGCGCTCGGCGACCCCGCGCAGGCCCCCCGCGGGCTCGGGCGCGCGCCAGGAAGCGTTGACGGAGCTCGCGTCGGGAGGAGCGGGCAGCGCCTGCGCGGCGGGCGCCGGCTCCGGTTCGGGCGCCGGCACGACCTCCACCACGAGCGGCGCCGGCGCGGCGTACGCGCCCGCCGCCGCGTCGGCTGCCTCGCGCGCCGCCTCCCGCGCGGCCGCGATCTCCCGCACGACCTCGTCCTCGGGGGTCAAAGCGCCTCCTCCGGCGGCCGCGCCGGCTCGCGCCGGGCGAGGGCCACCACGCTCGCCCCGAGCGGGAACGAGAAGCCGCGGCGCAGCAGCGCCGCCTCCGCGCGCAGCGCGCGCGCGAAGGCCCACTCGAGGGGCGCCGGCAGGAAGCCGACGTCCGATCCCTCGCGCGCCAGCAGCCGGTCGAGCGTGCGCCGCGCGAACAGCAGCGGGAACAGCAGCGAGTTGCAGTAGCTCGCCCGCAGCAGCTGCAGGCCGCAGCCCGAGAGCAGCGACACGAGCTCGCCGCGCGTGTAGCGGTGGCGCGACTGCACCTCGACGTCGTGGGCGCCCCACAGCGCGCGCAGCGCCGGCACGCGCACGAGCAGCAGGCCGCCGGGGCGCAGCACCCGCGCCATCTCGGCGGCGGCCGCGCGGTCGTCGCTCACCCAGGCGTGGTAGATCACGTCGAACGACGTCACCAGGTCGAAGCTGGCGTCGGCGAACGGCAGGGCCAGCACGCTGCCCCGCACGGCCTCGACCCGCCGCTCGCGGCAGAACGCGAGCGCCTCGGGCGAGAGATCGACGCCGGTCGCCCGCCCGAGCGCCGACAGGGCGCGCAGGTTGAAGCCCGTGCCGCAGCCGGCGTCGAGCAGCCGGCGCCGCGCGCCGGCGGCGAGCCAGGGCTCGACCAGCGCGAGCGCGATCGCGCGCTGGCCCGTGTACCACCACTGGGCCTCTTCCGCCTCGAACATCCGGCGGTACTCGGCCGCTTTCACAGCCGCGTCGCGTCCGAGGTGAAGTAGCCGATCACGCGGTCGAGGATCTCGTCGAGCCCGACGCGCGGCTCGTAGCCCGTCAGCGCCCGCAGCTTCGCCAGGTCGGGTACGCGGCGCTGCATGTCCTCGAAGCCCTCCTCGTAGGCGCGGTCGTAGGGCACGATCACGATCTCGCTCGCCGAGCCGGTGCGCGCCTTGACGCGCCGGGCCAGCTCGAGGATCGTCACCTCCTCGCGGTCGTTGCCCACGTTGAAGACCTGGCCCACCGCGCGCTCGTCCTGGCCCAGCTCGGCGAGCTGGCCGACCACGTCGCTGACGAAGGTGAAGCAGCGGGTCTGCGAGCCGTCCCCGTAGACCGTCAGCGGGTGGCCGAGCAGCGCCTGCTTGACCAGGTTCGGGATCACCATGCCGTAGCGGCCGGTCTGGCGCGGTCCCACGGTGTTGAACAGGCGCACCACGACGACCGGCAGGTGCTTCTCCTTGTGGTAGGCGATCGCCAGGAACTCGTCGATCGCCTTGCTGCAGGCGTAGCTCCAGCGGCCCTTCGAGGTGGGCCCCAGCACGAGGTCGCCGTCCTCGCGAAACGGCACCGCGTTCGACTTGCCGTAGACCTCGGACGTCGAGGTCAGCAGCACCTTCTTGCGCTTCTTGTTCGCGTGCTTGAGCACCGCCTCGGTGCCGTGCACGTTCGTCTCGATCGTGTTGACCGGGCTCTCGACGATCAGCCGCACCCCGACCGCGGCGGCCAGGTGGTAGACGACGTCGACCCGGTCCACCAGCTCCGCGAGCAGCGGCTCGTTGAGCACAGAGTCGATCACGTAGCGGAAGCGCGGGTTGGGCTTGAGCTGCTCGATGTTCTCGATCGAGCCGGTCGAGAGGTTGTCGAGCACGTGGACCTCGTGGCCCTGCTCGAGCAGCTTCTCCGCCAGGTGACTGCCGACGAAGCCCGCGCCGCCGGTGATGAGTGCCTTCATTCCAGCATGTCCTCCTTGATCGCCTCGTCGGCCTGGATCGGCCGAGCGGCCCTCCGCCCGATGACGCTCTGCGCCTCGCTCGGGCGCAGCCCGCGCTCGGCGCGGTCCTCGGTCTTCTTGAAGCGCAGGCGTTCGGCCACCAGCACTTCGCCGCGGGCGATCAGGCCCGCGGCCACGATCGAGCGGCCGCGCGG
>JBGASI010000383.1:0-4965 GCA_044229815.1 Vicinamibacteria bacterium
ACCACGTCGTCGGCGACGAGGCCGTGGCCGCGCGAGATGAGCTCGAGGGCGAGCTCGCTCTTGCCGATGGAGGACTCGCCGGTGATGAGGACGCCGATCTCGAGCACGTCGAGGAACACCCCGTGCAGGGACGTCACCTCGCCCAGCTCGCCCTGCAGGTAGGGCCGCAGGACGTTGATCACCTGCTGGCTCGGCTCGCGCGCGGTGAGCAGCGGCACCGCGGCGCGGGTGGCCGCGCGCTCCAGCGCCGGGGGCACCGGCAGGCCGTCGGCCACGACGATGCACAGGGTGTCCCCCCCGGCCAGCCGCTCGAGCATCTCGGCGCTCGCCGTCTCGCTCATGCGGGCGATGTAGTCGAGCTCGCTCGCGCCCAGCACCTGCACGATGAGCGGGTGGATGAGGTTCAGGTGCCCGATGAGCCCCAGCCCGGGGCGCGAGAGCATCTCGTTGGTGAGCTCCCGGTGGCTGCCGGAAGCGCCGGCCGCCCAGGCGAGGCCGAGGCGCTCGCGCCGGTCCTCAAAGAGCTGCTGTACGCTGAGGCGGGGCATACGGCGACCACTGCGTGAGCAGGCGGTGGGCGGCATCCACGTCGCCCGCGGCGAGGAGCTGGTCCCGGAGGCCCGGGTCGCTGAACATCTGCGCGAGGTCGGAAAGGAGTTCGAGGTGCTGCTCGGTGGCGTGCTCGGGGACCACCATCGCGAGCACGAGCCGGACCGGCTGGCCGTCGGGCGACTCGAAGGGCACCGGCGCCTGCGTGCGCACGAAGGCGCACAGGGTGTCCTTCAGGTTCTTGAGACGGCCATGCGGGATCGCGACCCCGTAGCCCAGGCCGGTCGAGCCCAGCTTTTCGCGGTCGAAGAGGCAGTCGAAGACCCGCGCGCGGGGGACCTGGCGCGAGTTCTCGAACAGGAGCCCGATCTGCTCGAAGAGCCGCTTCTTGCTGCTCACGTCGAGGTCGAGCACCACGTGCGCGGCGGGCAGCAGCGGGGTGAGCCTGTTCATCGGCGCATTCCTCCCGGCGTGAGGGCGGGCCTCAGGGGGCCGCGCGCTTGGGCGCCTCGGCGCGGCGCCCCTCCTCGAACCTGTCCTTGTGGCGGATGATCTGGCGGTCGAGCTTGTCGACGAGGCCGTCGATCGCGGCGTACATGTCCTCGTGGTGGCTCTCGACGTGGATGTCCTTGCCGGAGAGGTGCACGGTCGCCTCGATCATCTGGTCGAGCTTCTGCACCGACATGATCACCTTCACCTCGATGACCTGCTCGAAGTGCCGGTTGATCCGCTCGAGCTTCGAGACGACGTAGTCGCGGATCGCGGGCGTGATCTCGACGTGATGGCCGGTGAGCTGGAGGTTCATCGTGTTCTCCTCGTGGTTCTGGTTCAGATGGACTTTCTCATGCTCGCGGGCTGGATGTGCAGGGCCTCGCGGTACTTCGCCACCGTCCTCCTCGCGACCTGGATGCCCTGCTGGGCGAGGATGTCGGAGATGCGGTGGTCGGACAGGGGCTTCCTGCCGTCCTCCGCGGCGACGAGCTGCTTGATGAGCGCCCGGATCGCGGTCGACGAGCAGGCGCCGCCCGTGTCGGTCGCGACGTGGCTGCCGAAGAAGTACTTCAGCTCGAAGATGCCGCGCGTGGTGAGCATGTACTTCTGCGTCGTCACGCGGGAGATGGTGGATTCGTGCAGGCCGACGGCCTCGGCGATCTCGCGCAGCACGAGCGGGCGCATCGCCACCTCGCCATGCTCGAAGAAGTTGCGCTGCCGGTCGACGATCGCCTGCGTCACGCGCAGGATCGTGTCGAAGCGCTGCTGGACGTTCTTGATGAGCCAGCGCGCCTCCTGGAGCTGCCCGGCGAGGTTGCGGCCGCCGTTGTCGCGGGAGGCCTGCAGGAGGTCGGCGTACATCTTGTTGATGCGAAGCCGCGGCATGGCGTCGCGGTTCAGCTGCGCGACCCAGCGGCCGCCGGCCTTCCGCACCGTCACGTCGGGGACGACGTAGCGCACGTCACCCTCGCCGTAGGCGCGGCCGGGCTTGGGGTCGAGCGTGAGGATCAGGGCGCGGATCTCGCGCAGTTCGTCCTCGGTGACGCCGAGGGCGCGCCGCAGCCGGTTGAAGTCGCGCGCGGCCAGCACGTCGAGGTGCCGGGAGACCAGCTCGATCGCGCGATCGCGGTGGGGCGTTGCCGGGTCCAGGGCCTTCAGCTGCAGCGCGAGGCACTCGGCGAGGTCCCTCGCGCCCACGCCGGCCGGCTCGAGGTTCTGGACCTGGCGCAGCGCGATGGAAATCTCGTCGGCGTCGAGGTCGGGGATCTCCGCGAGGCCCACCTCGAGAAGCTCCGCCAGGCTCGCCGTGAGGTAGCCGTCGCCGTCGAGGTGCGCGATCACGAGCAGCGCCACGCGCTTGTCGCGCTCGCTCATCGCGGTGAGCTGGAGCTGCCGGATGAGCGACTCCTGCAGCGTCGGCTCCGCGGCGGCGATCTGCGTGAAGTCCTCGCGGTCGTCGTCGTCGCGGCGCGGGCCGCCCACGGGCTCGTCGCCGAAGGACGCGGCGTCGTCGACCTGGGTGGCGGGCTCGGCCTCGGTGTTGGCGGGCTCCGTCGACGGGGCCGCCTGCGGGGCCTCGCCCTCGGCCTCGAGGTCGGCGCGTTCGAGCAGCGGGTTCTCGGCGAGGTAGCGCTCCAGCTCCTGGTTGAGCTCGACCGTCGACAGCTGCAGCAACCGGATCGATTGCTGGAGCTGCGGCGTGAGGGTGAGGTGCTGGGATAGCTTGAGCTGGAGGCTGTGCTTCATGTCGAAAGCCGCGGGGCGAAGGCGGGAGCCCGCTAGAGGCGGAAGTTCTCCCCGAGGTAGACCTTTCGTACGTCCTCATTATAGATGATTTCCTCCGGCTTCCCGAAGGCGAGGACCGACCCCTGGTTGATGATGTAGGCGTGGTCGCAGATGCCGAGCGTCTCGCGCACGTTGTGGTCCGTGATGAGCACGCCGATGCCGCGGCTCTTGAGGAAGCGGATGATCTGCTGGATGTCGAGCACCGCGATCGGGTCGACGCCGGCGAAGGGCTCGTCGAGCAGGATGAAGCGCGGGTTGGTCGCGAGCGCGCGGGCGATCTCGACGCGGCGGCGCTCGCCGCCGGAGAGCGACACGGCCGGGCTCGCGCGCAGGTGGCCGATGTGCAGGTCGTCCAGCAGGTTCTCGAGGCGCGCTTCCATCTCCTCTGCCTCGACGCCCTGCAGTTCCAGCACGGCCTGGATGTTCTGCGCGACGTTGAGCCGCCGGAAGATGGAGGCCTCCTGCGGCAGGTAGGAGAGGCCCAGCCGCGAGCGCCGGTAGATGGGCAGGTGCGTCACGTCCTGCCCGTCGAGCCGCACCGAGCCCTGGTCGATGGGCACGAGCCCCAGGATCATGTAGAAGCAGGTGGTCTTGCCGGCGCCGTTGGGGCCGAGCAGCCCCACGACCTCGCCGCTTTCCACCGTGAGCGAGACGTCGGAGACGACGACCCGCTTGCGGTAGCGCTTCATGAGCGCCTCGGCGCGAAGCACGGAGGGCTTCGGCTCGCTCTGCACGAGGGTGAGGCGCTGCGCGGCGGTCGTCGTCACGGCGTGGTGCCGGGGCCCGGGTCGGGCTTGAGGGAGACGGGCGGCTGGGGGGAGGCCGGCGCGGCCTTGCCGTCGGCGCCCTTCTTCTGCGGGATGATCGTCGCCTTCACGCGCGAGCTGGCGGCGGGCGCGGGCGCGCCGGGCGCGGCGCCGGTGACCTCGAAGAATTCCTTGGCGCGGTCGTACGAGATGTAGTCGCCGGCGAGCTCCCCTTGCGAGCTGCGCAGCCGGGCGCCGTTGAAGAGCCGGAGCTGGTCGTTCCTGTCGTCGAATTCCGCGCGCTGCGCCGAGCCGTCGATCCAGTCGTCGACCTTGTCGCGCTTCTGGCGGAAGGTGACCGGATCGCCCGTGGCCACGTACTTGCGGTAGCCCTCGGCGTCCTCGCGCACGACGATCCGCGCGGAGGTGATGCGCATCGTGCCCTGGGTGACGATGACATTGCCCTCGTAGACGGCTTCCTTCTTCGCGTCGTCGGCCGAGAGGCGGTCGGCGAGCACCTGGATCTCCTTCTCGCGGTCGGACTTCTCGGCGAGCGCGGGCTGCGCGAAGGCGAGCGCGGCGGCGGCCAGGAACGGCAGGCGGAGGAGGGCGGTGGAAAGGCGTGCGCGCATCAGCGTCGGGGCTTGTAGGTGGCGCGCACGCGGTCGAGCTTCAGCACGCGCGTCTGGTTGTTGAGTTCCAGCCCCGCGGCCTCGACGCGGGCACCGGGGTTCTCCAGCAGCACCGGGCCGGTGGTGCGTGCCACGCCGGCATCCGGCAGGACCAGCAGGCGCTCGGTGGTGAGCCGGGACTCGTCGTACTTCCCGTCGGCCTCCCGCACCATCACGACGTTGCCCTCGAACCAGATGCGGTCGCCGCCCTCGAGCATCCGGCCGGTCTCGGAGCGGATCGTCACCCGGGGCTGGCGCGGCTCGAAGGCCTCGAAACCGATGCGCTCGAGGAGCGCCGAGTCGTCGTCGGGGTAATGTACCATCTTGCGCGCGACGAGGGTGTAGAGGGTCCGCCCGTCCTCGCCGAACTTGCGCGCGTTGAAGTTCTCGACGATGAGGTCGGGGTCGTGGCGCAGCTTGGCGTCGCCGCGCGCGGGCTGCGGCTGGACGAGCTGGTCCAGCCACCAGGTGACCGCGACGAGCACGCCGAGCAGGCCCAGCGGAAGCCAGGACGACGGCCGGACCACGCGCTAGCTCCGCGCCCCGTGGCGGCCCGCAGCGGTTTCCAGCGTGCCTTGCGCCCGCATCACCAGCTCGCAGATCTCGCGCACGGCGCCCTCGCCGCCGCGCGCGGCCGTGACGAGGTGCGCCACGGCCTTCACCTCGGGCACCGCGTTGGCCACCGCGACCGCGAGGCCGCAGCGCGCGAGCACCGGGATGTC
>JBGASI010000384.1:0-8170 GCA_044229815.1 Vicinamibacteria bacterium
CCCCCATGGGAGCGGTGGCCGCGAGCGGAGCCGCCGCGCGCGGGGGCGCCGCGGTCGAGCCGAGGCGAGCCACGCGCTGGTTGACGTCGCGGTACTGCAGGTCCTCGGCCTGGATCCGCTTGTAGACCTGCAGCGCCTCGTCGCGCGCGCCGGAGGCCTCGCGGGCGAGGGCCAGCCAGTAGTACATGTCGAGGTTCGCGGCCGAGACGTCCGCGCCGGCGATCGCCTTATGGACGCGCTCGATCGCGAGCGCGGGCCGGCCGGTCTCGATGAAGAGCCGCGCAAGCAGCTCCGTCGCCGCGCGGTGGTTGTCGTCGCTCGGCAGCACGCGCTGCAGCACGGCGATCGCCTGCTCGCGCTCCCCGGCGAGCGCCGCGGCCTCGCCGCTCTTGAACGCCAGGCCGGCCCGGCCGTAGAGCTCCGCGGCCTTGCGGCCATTGCCGAGCTGCTCGTACAGGGACGCCGCGGTCTCGGCCTCCCCTGCCCGTTCGTAGGCGGCGGCCGCGCGGTCCTTGAGTCCCGCGCGCAGGTACACGCCGCCCGCGGGCGCCCAGCTCTCGCCGGCCTCGTAGGCCCCGGCGGCCTCGGCCATCATCCCGACCGACTCGAACAGCTCGGCCGCGCGCAGGAAGTCGCGGCCCTTGACGAACCACGCGGCGGCCTCGGCCGGCTTGTCCGCCTTGAAGGCGACCTCGCCCCGCAGCGTGGCGGCGCGGACGACGTCGCCCGCCTGCTCGAAGGCCACGGCGGCCCGCTCATTGTCCTCCGCCCGCAGGAAGAGCTCGGCCGCCTTCGCGGGCTGGCCCAGCTTCAGCAGGGCGTCGGCGGCGTGGCGGTTGAAGCCGCCCTTGCCGTAGATCGTGACCGCGCGCTCGACCTGCCCCGCCTTCTCGTAGAGCTGGCCGGCGAGCAGCGCGCTCTTGCTCTCGGCCGTGGAGGCGGTCGAGGAGTAGGTGGTGGAGAACGAGACGTTCTCCATGAAGTGCTTCTCGTAGTCTTCCGCGGCGCGCAGCGGCTTGCCGTCCTTCTCCCAGGCCTCGGCGGCGCGCAGCGGGTAGCCGCTCTTCTCGTAGAGCTCGGCCGCCGTCCCCCACTGGCCGGCGAGCCCGTACAGGCGCGCCGCCTCGAGGTTGTTGCCCTTTTCGAGGAACAGCGCCGCCGCCCGGGCCGGCTTGGCCGCGGCAACGAACAGGGCGGCGCTCTTCTTGTAGTCGCCCGCCTGCAGGTAGAGCTCGGCGGCGCGCTCGGTGCGACCGAGCTTCTCGTAGCTCGCGGCCGCCGCCCAATACTCCTGGCCCTCGACGTACGCCTCGGCGGCCTCGGCGAGCCGACCCGCGTCCTCGAGCAGCTTGCCGGCGGCCAGGTGGTTCTCGGTCTTGCGGAGCCGCTCCAGCTCGCGCTGGAACTTGCTCTCCGCCCAGCGCGGGCCGAGCAACCGGCCCACCAGGCCTTCGACCCCGCCGGACGGCAGCCGGATGCGGGCCGACAGCCACCGCGAGACGAAGTACAGCGCCACCAGGGCGCCGGCCCCGAGCACGAGGGGGTTCTCGAGGAGACCGAAAAGGAATCCCATCCGGAGCCTTAGCACCCCTCCAGACGCGGGCCACGTCGCCCGCTCTGACGCCGGCGGATTATAGCACCGCGCGTGATATCCTCCGCGGAATCTGCCGGATACGGGGCGGCAGCGGCACGGGGAGGCGGGGGGCGATGGGCGAAGCTCGCGCGGCGGAGCCGCAGCAGGCGCAACTCGTGCGGGGGCTCGGGGCGGCCGACGCCACGCTGCTGATCGTGGGCAGCGTGATCGGCTCGGGCATCTTCTTCGCCCCCTCGATCATGGCGGGCTACCTGCAGTCGCCGGGACTGCTGCTCGGCCTGTGGATCGTCGGCGGCCTGCTGACGCTCGCGGGAGCCCTGTCCTACGCGGAGCTGGCCGCGGCCATGCCGCGCGCGGGCGGGCAGTACGTCTTCCTGAAGGAGGCCTTCTCGCCCCTCTTCGGCTTCCTCTACGGCTGGACGCTGCTGCTGGCGATCAACACCGGCTTCGTGGCGGCCGTGGCGGTCGCCTTCGCCAAGACGCTCGGCTTCTTCGTGCCCGGGGTCGGCGAGGAGCGGCTGCTGTTCGCCGTGCTCGGCCTGCGCTTCTCGACGGCCCAGGCCGTGGCGCTGCTGGTGATCGCCGTCCTCACCTGGCTCAACGTCACCGGCCTGCGCACCGGGGCCGCGGTGCAGAACGTCTTCACGGTCGCCAAGCTCGGGGCGATCGCCGCGCTGGTGGTGACCGCGCTCGTCATGGCGAAGGGCTCGACCGCGAACTTCCAGCCCCTGCTCGGGCTCGCGCTCGGGCCGGAGGGCGTGAAGATCGGGCTGTTCGCCGCGCTCGCGGGCGCGATGAGCAAGGCGCTGTTCTCCTACGACTCCTGGTACACGGTCACCTTCGCCGCCGAGGAGGTGAAGGACCCCGAGCGGAACCTGCCCCGCGCCCTGATCCTCGGCACGCTCGGCATCATGGCCGCCTACGCCGCCTCGGTCGCCGTCTACGTCTACATGGTGCCGATCGCGCAGATGGCGACCGTGACGGAGAGCCGGATCGCCACCGAGTCCGCGGTCCGGATGATCGGCCCCGCCGGCGGCGCCTTCATCGCCGTGGCCGTGCTGGTCTCGACCTTCGGCTGCGTGAACGGCCTGACCCTGGCCGGGGCGCGCGTCGTCTACGCGATGGCGCGCGACGGCCTGTTCTTCCGCTCCGCGGCCGCCGTGCACCCGCGCTACCGCACGCCCGCCCGCGCGCTGCTGCTGCATGGGCTGGTGGCCGCGGTGCTGACGCTCACCGGCACCTACAGCGACCTGCTGACGCTGACGGCGTTCACGTCGCTGCTGTTCAACGTGCTGACGGTGGTCGGGCTGTTCGTGCTGCGCCGCCGCCAGCCCCGGCTGCGGCGGCCGTACCGGGTCTGGGGCTACCCGCTGGTGCCGCTGCTCTTCGTGGGCGTCGCCCTGTTCTTCCTCGTCTACATGCCGGTGGCCGACCCGCGCAACACCGGCTTCGGCCTGCTGCTCACGGCCGCCGGTCTGCCGGCGTACGCCTACTGGCGACGCCGGGCGTAGGAGCTTTACCGGGCCTCGTGGGCGACTTATCCTTCTTCGGGAGCCGTTTTCTGGGCATGAGCGTGGGCCGAGGCACGACGCAGGATCCGCCCGACACCCCCGGCTCGGGAGAGGGGGCGAGCGAGCTGTTCACCGCCGAGGACCTCTTCGGCGACCTCGTCGACGCCCCGTCGCCCCGGCCCGCCGTGGCGCCCGCCCCGGCCCGCAAGGACCCGATCCGCGTCCGGCTGCAGGATCCGGCGCCGCCCTTCTCCGACGACGACGAGGCGCGCCTGCCGCCCGTCGTGGAGTCGACGAACGCCAAGCTCTCGATCAGCGATCCGAAGTTCCCGCTCGGCCCCGGCGTCGACCTGGCGTCGGTGGCCGAGAGCGGGATCGAGGAGCAGTCCTTCGACGAGGAGCTGCCGGCGCCGCGCCCCCTGGCGCAGCCCCCGGGGCGCGAGACGTCCTGGCGCGACGACGACTTCGGGCCCTACAAGCTGATCGACCGCCTGGCGGTCGGCGGCATGGCCGAGGTGTTCAAGGCCAAGCGCTCCGGCGTCGAGGGCTTCGAGAAGGTGGTGGCGCTCAAGCGCATCCTGCCGCACCTCTCGGAGAACAAGGAGTTCCTCGACATGTTCGTCGACGAGGCCAAGATGGTGGCGGGCCTCAACCACCCGAACATCGTGCAGATCTTCGACCTCGGCCGCATCGACCGCAGCTACTACATCGCGATGGAGCACGTGCACGGACGCGACCTGCGCACGATCTCGAAGCGCGCGCGGGAGAAGGGCCTGCGCCTGCCGCTCGACCTCAGCCTGCGCGTGGTGAGCCAGGTCTGCGCCGCGCTCGAGTACGCCCACCGCAAGAAGGACGGCCAGGGCCGGCCGATGGAGATCGTGCACCGCGACGTCAGCCCGCAGAACATCCTGATCTCGTTCGAGGGCGAGGTGAAGCTGGTCGACTTCGGCATCGCCAAGGCCGCGACCAAGGCCGGCAGCACCGAGCGCGGCGCCCTGCGCGGCAAGCTCCTCTACATGAGTCCCGAGCAGGCGTGGGGCCGGCCGATCGACCGCCGCAGCGACGTGTTCTCCGTCGGGATAGTGCTCTACGAGCTGGTCACCGGCACGCGGCCGTTCCTGGCGGCGGGCAGCGAGCTGACGATCCTCGAGCTGGCGCGCCAGTGCCTGATCACACCGCCGCGCGAGGTCAACCCGCGGGTGCCCGAGGCCCTCGACCGCCTGATCATGAAGGCGGTCGCGCGCGAGCCCGAGGAGCGCTACCAGGACGCCGGGCAGCTCCAGCGCGGGCTCGAGCGCTTCCTGCGCGAGCGGCCGCCGGTGACGGCGCGCGACCTGGCGCGCCTGCTCGAGCTGCTGTTCGACCGTGAGGAACGCGAGGAGCACGAGCCCGAGCGCGCGGACGTCGCCGCGAGCGCCGGCGACCCCGCACCCGAACCCATGCCGCTGGAATCGCTGCTGAGGCGATTCGGCATCGACGACTAGGAGGCCCGCCCGATGACGCTCACCGACGAGCAGACCAGCTTCTACCGGCAAACCCTCGAGATCTCGAAGAAGCAGATCGAGGAGCTCAACGCGGCGATCGAGGAGGAGCTCTCGAAGGTGAAGGACCGCCTGGCGCAGCTGCAGTCGCAGAAGAACGCGGCGAAGCAGATCCACTCCGGCGCCTGCGCGATGCTGGGCATCGCGGACGAGCTGGAGAAGGCCGAGGAGGCGGAGGCCTGATGGCCTGGTTCCGCCGAGAGCCCTCGCCGCTGACGCCGCGCACCTCGGAGAGCCGCGTGCCCGAGGGGCTGTGGGTGAAGTGCGGCAGCTGCAAGGAGATCCTCTACCGCAAGGACGTGCTGAAGAACCTCTCGGTCTGCCCGAAGTGCGCCTTCCACTTCCGGATCGGCGCGCGCGAGCGGCTCGACCTGCTGTTCGACGGCGCCTGGGAGGAGTTCGACCGCGGCCTGGTGAGCGCCGACCCGCTCGGTTTCCGCGACAGCAAGCCGTACGCCGAGCGGCTGCGGGCCGGCAAGGCCAAGACCGACTCGTACGACGCCCTCGTCTCGGCGGTCGGCAAGCTGGGCGGCCGGCGCACGGTGATCGGCGCGATGGAGTACGCCTTCATCGGCGGCTCGATGGGCGTCGTGGTGGGCGAGAAGGTGACGCGCTGCGTCGAGCGCGCGCTCGAGGAGAAGCTGCCGCTCGTCGTGGTGTCCTGCTCGGGCGGGGCGCGCATGATGGAGGGCACGCTCTCGCTCATGCAGATGGCCAAGATCTCGGCGGCGCTGTCGCGGCTGCACGAGGCGCGGCTGCCCTTCATCAGCCTGCTCACCGACCCGACCACGGGGGGCGTCACCGCTTCCTACGCGATGCTGGGCGACCTCAACGTCGCGGAGCCTGGGGCCCTGATCGGCTTCGCCGGGCCGCGCGTGATCGAGCAGACGATCCGCCAGAAGCTGCCCGAGGGCTTCCAGCGCTCCGAGTTCCTGGTGGAGCACGGGATGCTCGACATGGTCGTCGACCGGCGCGAGCTCAAGAAGGCGCTCGTGCGCAGCATCGGCCTGCTGCTGGACTGAGCCTCTCCGCCGATGCGCCGGCGCATCGACCTCAACGCGGACCTGGGCGAGGGCTTCGGCGCCTGGGCCCGCGGGCCGGACGAGGAGCTGCTCGCCTGCGTCAGCTCCGCGAACGTGGCGTGCGGCTTTCACGCGGGCGATCCGCGCGGGATCGACCGCGTGGTCGCCCTGGCGGCGCGCGCGGGCGTCGCGCTCGGCGCCCACCCGGGCCACCACGACCTGCGCGGCTTCGGGCGGCGGGAGATCGCGGCCGAGCCGGCCGAGATCGAGGCGGACGTGGTGTACCAGGTCGGCGCGGTCGCGGCCTTCGCGCGCAGCCACGGCGTGTCGCTCGCGCATGTCAAGCCCCACGGCGCGCTGTACAACCAGGCCGCGCGCGACGAGGCGCTCGCGCGCGCGGTCGCCCGCGGCGTCGCGCGCTGCGGCCGTGAGCTGGCGCTCGTCGGGCCGGCCGGCTGCGCGCCGCTGCGCGCGGCCGCGGCGGAGGAGGGGCTGCGCTTCGTGGCGGAGGCCTTCGTCGACCGCGCCTACGACGCCCGGGGCCGGCTCGTCCCGCGCACGCAGCCAGGCGCGCTGATCGCCGACCCCGCCGAGGCGACCCGGCGCGCGCTGAGCCTCGCGCTCGAGGGGCGGGTCGTCGCGATCGACGGGACGAGCCTCGCGCTCGAGGCCGAGACGCTGTGCGTACACGGCGACGGCCCGAGCGCGCTCGTGCTGGCGCGCGCCGTGCGCGCGGCGCTCGAGGGCGCGGGCGTCGCCGTCCTCGCGCCCGCCCGTTGAGCCGGCCGCGCGTCCTGCCGCTGGGAGACGCCGCGCTCAGCGTCGAGTTCGCCCGGACGCTGTCTCCCGAGGCGAACGCCCGGGTGCGCGCGCTGGCCGCGGACCTGGCCGGCGCCCCGTTTGCGGGTTTTCGCGAGGCCTGCCCCACCCACCGCTCGCTGCTGGTGCTGTACGACCCCGCGGCGGTGCGCTTCGCCGACCTCGCGCGCGAGCTGCTGAGGCGCTCGGCCCGCCCGGCCGCGCCGAGCGCTCCCGGACGGCTGCACGAGGTGCCGACCGTCTACGGCGGCGCCGACGGGGTCGACCTCGAGGAGTTCGCCGCCGGGCGCGGGCTCGACGCCTCGCAGGTGGTGAGCCTGCACGCCGGGCGGGACTACGGCGTCTTCATGCTCGGCTTCCTGCCCGGCTTCGGCTACCTGGGCCTGCTACCCGAGGCGCTCGAGGCGAAGCGTCACGCGACGCCGCGCGTTCGCGTTCCGGCCGGCTCGGTGGCGCTAGCCGGGCGGCAGACGGGGATCTACCCCGTCGCGTCGCCGGGAGGCTGGCAGCTGATCGGGCGGACGTCGCTCTCGCTGTTCGACCCCTCCCGCGAGCCGCCCGCGCTGTTCGCCGCCGGAGACCGGGTGCGTTTCGTGCCGGTCGAGGAGCTGCCGCCGGCGGCGGCGCCCGCCCCGGCGGCGGCGGCGGCAGCCACGCCGGTCGTGGAGGTGCTGGAGCCCGGCCTGCTGACGACCATTCAGGACGCGGGCCGACCCGGCCTGCGCCACGTGGGCGTCGGCCAGGCGGGGCCGCTCGACGCGCTCGCCCACGCGGCCGCCAACCGTGCCGTCGGCAACGCGCCGGGCGCCGCGGCGCTCGAGTGCACGCTGGTCGGGCCGACCCTGCTGTTCCTGGCGACGACGCGCTTCGCGCTGGCCGGCGCGGACCTGGGCGCGGTCCTCGAGCGCTCGGACCTCGGGGCGTGGCCGGTGCCTCGCGGCGCCGCGGTCCTGGCGCGGCCGGGGAACGTGCTGCGCTTCGCGGGCCGGCGCAGCGGCTGCCGGGCGACGCTCGCGTTCCGAGGCGGGATCGAGGTGCCGGCGGTGCTCGGCTCGCGCGCGACGGACCTCGCCTCGGGTTTCGGCGGATTCGCCGGGCGCGCCCTGGCCGCAGGGGACCGGCTCGCGCTCGGGGCCGCGACAGGGGACGAGGCGAGTGAGGAGACACGGCCGGCCCCCTGCGCGGACCGCGTCACGGTGCGCGTCGTGCTCGGCCCGCAGGCTGATCAGGTGGCCCCGGAGTCGCTGGCCCTGTTCCTCTCGTCACCCTGGAGGATCGGCGCGGCCTCGGATCGCGTCGGCTGCCGGCTCGAGGGCCCGCCCCTCGCTCACGCCGGGGCGGGCGAGATCCTCTCGGACGGCATGGTGCCCGGGTCGATCCAGCTCCCGCCCGACGGCCGGCCGATCGTGATGATGGCGGACGGCCCCACCACCGGCGGCTACCCCAAGCTCGCCGGCGTGCTCGGCGCCGACCTGCCCCGGCTCGCGCAGCTCGTGCCCGGGCAGGGCGAGGTGCGCTTCGAGGCGGTGCGGCTCGAGGACCTCCAGGCCTGATCAGACCTGTTCGATCGGCCGCGGCCGGCCCAGGGCGAAGCCCTGGGAGTGGGTGAAGCCGATCTCGGCGCAGGCGCGCGACTCGCCGGGGGTCTCGATCCCCTCGGCGACCGTGCGCACCAGCAGCTCG
>JBGASI010000385.1:0-4955 GCA_044229815.1 Vicinamibacteria bacterium
GACGTCGCTCCAGGACGGCGACCCGAAGGTGTGCGAGGAGGCGATCTCCAGCCTCGTCGAGATCTACGCGGAGCGGGAGCGCGGAGGGCCGATCGACCGCTTCCTGCAGTCTTTCTCGGACGAGTACGACCGGGCCTCGGTCCCGCCCTACACGGCCGTGGACGGCCAGGTCTTCCGCGGCCTGGCGGGCGCCCTGCGCGACGAGCAGAAGGCGATCCGCGCGGAGGCCGCCTACGCGATCGGCATCCTCGGCGGCTCGGTGGTCGCTCGGGAGCTGACGGCCGCGCTGCAGGACCCCGAGCCGGACGTGCGGGGCGGGGCGGCCACGGCGCTCGGGAAGGTGGGCAACGCCGAGCAGGGCAAGGCCCTCGTCCCGCTGCTGGCGGACGAGTCGACGTCGGTGCGCAACCGGGCGCTGCAGGCGATCGGCGTGCTGCGGGTGCGCGACGCCGGTCCCGCGCTGCGCGAGCTGTTCGAGCAGAACCGGAAGCGGGACCTGGGCACCAAGGTGCTGTCCTCGCTCAGCCGCATCGGCGACCCGGCCCAGGCTGACCTGTTCCGCGAGATGCTCTCGTCGAGCGACGCCGAGCAGCGCCGGCTGGCGATCGAGGGCCTCGGCCGGGTGGCGGACGCCTCGCTGCTTCCCTCGTTCAAGAAGGACTACCAGCGCGAGAAGAACAGCGAGGTGCGGCTCGCCTACAACTTCGCGCTGGTCACGCTCGGCGACACGGCCTTCCTCGACAGCATCGTGCTCGGCCTGGCCGGCACGAGCGGCGAGTCGGCCCGGGCCCGCGGCTACCTGCTCGAGCTGGGGCCGAAGCTGGCGCCGGAGCTCTACCCGTACCTGAACGACCCCGACGCCGAGGTGCGCGGCGCGGCGGCCGAGGTGCTCGCGCAGCTGGGCGACACCGCCGCGGTGCCGAAGCTGACGCCTCTGCTGAGCGATCCGAACTCCAAGGTCGCCGACCGGGCGAACCGCGCGATCGAGCGGCTCCGGCGCGGTGGCATCGCACCCGCGCCGTGAGCGGCCGGGCTGCCGCGCTCGTCACGGCCTGCCTGCTGGCGGCGGCCGCCTGCCGCCGCGACGCCGCCCCGGGCACCTCGGGCGCGTCGGCCGCCGCGCAGGCGCTCGTGGAGCAGGGGCGCTACGACGAGGCCATCGCGAGCCTCGGTGCCGCCGCGGACGCCGAGTCCCTGTATCTCCTGGGACGGGCGTGGGAAGGGAAGGCCCGAGGCGCGCCGGTGCCGACCCCCGCTCCCGGGGTCAACGTGCCGGCGGGGACCCTGTTCAAGCCCGAAGAGGAACGCGCACTCGAGTTCTTCCTGCGCGCGGTGGCGGCCCGCTCCGACCACGCGGGCGCCCTGCTCGCGATCGCGGATCTGCTGGCGCCGCACGCCCTGGCGCGCCTCGAGGCGGGCAAGACGGGCGGCATTCCCGCGGCGTCGATGCAGGCGCCCGGGCCCGACGCCAGCGTCGAGCGCGTGCTGCGCGCCTACGGCGACGCCGTGCAGGCCGACGCTGCCGCGCCCGGCGCCGTGGAGGCGATGATCCGCTTCGCGACCCGGGCCGGCCGCCTGGCGGAGGCGGACGCGGCGTTCCAGGAGCTGATGCGCAGGCGCCGGGAGGATCCCGACCTGCTGGTGCGCTACGGGGACTTCCTCGTTCAGTCGCGGCAGACCCCCGAGGACGCGCTCTCGCCTTACGCGCAGGCGCTGATCTGGCGGCCGGACGACGCCGCCACGAAGCTCAAGATGGCGGACATCCACCTCAAGGCGGCTGCGGCCCTGCTGACAGGGCGCGAGTGGGCGCGGGCCGAGGCGCGGCTCAAGGAGGCGCGGAAGTTCGTCGCGACGCCTGGCTCGCCCGAGGCGGGCCGGCTGAAGGAACTGGAGCAGGTGCTGCGGGACGTTCGCGGCCGCTGAGGGCGGTTCAGTAGGGGTTGCGCCCGACCCCGTTGTCGTCCACGTAGATGAGGCCGCTCTCCTGGGGGGTGCCGGGGGAGTCGAAGTAGTAGATGGTCTGGCCGCCCACGGTCAGGCGCGCCGCCGTGACGCCCCCGCTGGACGTCGCCTGCAGGTGCGGGTCGTAGATGCGGACGTAGTGCGGCTGGTCGCTGGGCGGCCAGTTGACGGGCACGTTCGACACGACGCCCGTCCAGAGGTTCGGCCCGAAGGGCGTGTCCAGCAGCACCTCGTCGCCGGCCCGCATCCAGCTGCCGAAGAACACGACGCGCGCCGCGCAGGTGCCCTGGGAGTTCTCGCAGCCTGCAGGCTGGCGGTACTGCACCTGGATGGTCACGAAGCGGCTGGCCGAGACGGCATTGGGCCCGGCCGGCGGGTCGGGCTGGAAGTCGACGCAGCCCACGACACCCAGGGCGAGCCCGAGCGGCACCAGACGTCGCAGGATCCACCGCATCACCTGCACTACCTCCGCGACCACGGAATATTCCCCGCCTTGCTGCGCCCCTCGACGCGATGATAGCATCCGCCCGCATTTCAATGAGGGAAGCCGATCGCCCGCTGATCCTCGTCATCGACGACGACAGCGCCCTCCGGCAGATCTGCCTCGACATGCTGGCCTCCCGCGGCTACCGCGGCCTGGGAGCGGCCTCGGTCGGGGAGGGCTTGCGCTCGTTCGACGAGCGGCAGCCGGCCGCGGTGCTGCTGGACCTCAAGCTGCCCGACGGCACCGGTCTGGACGTGCTGCGCGAGCTGCAGCGGCGCTCCGCGGTCACGCCGGTCGTCGTGGTGTCGGGCTACGGCTCGGTCCCCGATGCCGTCGAGGCGATGCGCCTGGGCGCGGCCGAGTACCTCGAGAAGCCCGTCTCGCGCGAGCGCCTGCACGAGGTACTGTGCCGCGTGCTGGCGCCGGCCCCGGCCGAGTCCCGGGCCGCGGGCTCGGGCGACGGCGACCGCTACGGCATGGTCGGGCGCTCCGAGGCGATGCTGCGCGTGTACCAGCTCGTCGACATGGTGGCCCCGACCCGGGCGCGGGTGATGATCTCCGGCGAGCGCGGCACGGGCAAGGAGCTCGTGGCCCGCGCGATCCACGCGCTGTCGCCGCGCCGCGACCGGCCCTTCGTGCAGATGAACTGCGCTGCCGTGCCGGCCGAGCTGATCGAGAGCGAGATGTTCGGCCACGTGAAGGGCGCCTTCACGGGGGCCGTCGCGGATCGTCGCGGCACCTTCGAGACGGCGAGCGGCGGCACGCTCTTCCTGGACGAGATCGGCGACACCAGCCTCGTGATGCAGGCGAAGCTGCTGCGGGTCCTGCAGGAGGGGGAGCTGACGCCCGTCGGCAGCTCCAAGAGCCGCGCGGTCGACGTCCGCATCCTGGCGGCCACCAGCAAGAACCTGCTCGAGGAGATCGAGCAGGGCCGCTTCCGCGACGACCTCTACGACCGGCTCAACGTGGTGAACATCGCGTTGCCGCCGCTGCGTTCGCGGAGGGAGGACGTGCCGCTGCTCGCCGAGCACTACCTGCGGCTCGCCAGCGTGGAGAACGACCTCAAGCCCAAGCGGCTGACGGCGCGCGCCACGGAGTTCCTGAGCCAGCTGCCCTGGCGGGGCAACGTGCGCGAGCTGCGCAACCTCATGGAGAGGCTGGCGGTGCTGGTGGCGCGCAACGCCGTCACGCACCGCGACGTGATGGACGCGCTGCAGATGACGGCGCCGCACTCGGCCGAGGACGGGGCGCCGATGGCGCTGAAGGCGGCGCGCGCGCGCTTCGAGCGCCAGTACATCCTGGAACGACTGTCGGCGAACCGGGGCAACCTGGGCAATACCGCGCGCGAGCTGGGCATCGAGCGCACGAACCTCTACCGCAAGATGAAGGCGCTCGGCATCGCCTCGAAGGGCGCCCGGTAGCAGGCCGCAGGCACGTTGCGAATCGGATAATGCGGCGTTGCATTCACGCTGCAACGGCGACGAGGTCGCGGCGACCAAGGTGCCATCAAGTGATTCATGATTATGGAGTTAGGCTAGCATTGCCGACTTGGCCTGGAACCTGCAATTAGGAAGTGCAGAAAGAGGGGTCGTTTCCAGGCTGAGACGCTGCAGCGGGACGACAGCACTCGGACGTTGGGCGCGGTTTGGAGGGAGCCTCGTCCAAGGCCTTGAGCGCGTCGTCACGTGGCCCCGGCCCGGGAAGCGATCCCTCTCTCTTTTTCCCCCATTTCTTTCCGCCGGGTCCTTCCGTGCTGAGGCATGGGCACCGTCTCCGGCCGGGCTTCCCGGATCCCGGTCTCCCGTTGTAGAGTCGGAGGCTCGCCCGCGCGTGTGCAGGCGAGCGGAGGCAACTTGGCCAAGAAGGCGCTCATCACGGGCATCACCGGACAGGACGGCAGCTACCTGGCGGAGCTCCTGCTCGGGAAGGGCTACGAGGTCCACGGCCTCGTGCGGCGTAGCAGCTCCTTCAACACCTGGCGCATCGACCACGTGCGGGACCAGCTCGTCCTGCATTATGGCGACCTGGTCGACCAGAACAGCCTCGCGCGCGCCCTCGAGGCGCTCCAGCCGGACGAGGTGTACAACCTCGCCGCCCAGAGCCACGTCAAGGTGTCCTTCGAGATGCCGGAGTACACGACGGACGTGACGGCCATCGGCGTCCTGCGCGTGCTCGACGCCGTGCGCCAGCTGGGGCTGAAGGCGCGGGTCTACCAGGCCGGCAGCTCGGAGATGTTCGGGCTCGTCCAGGAGACGCCCCAGAGCGAGCGGACGCCGTTCTACCCGCGCTCGCCCTACGCGGTGTCGAAGGTCTACGGCCACTGGATGTCGGTCAACTACCGCGAGAGCTACGGCCTGCACGTCTCGAACGGCATCCTCTTCAACCACGAGTCGCCGCGGCGGGGCGAGAACTTCGTGACGCGCAAGATCACGATGGCGGTGGCCGCGATCAAGCAGGGCCGCGCCCGGGAGCTGCGGCTGGGCAACCTCGACGCCAAGCGCGACTGGGG
>JBGASI010000386.1:0-7514 GCA_044229815.1 Vicinamibacteria bacterium
GTAGACGGAGACGGCGACGTAGACGGCCTGCAGCGAGGCGCCGCCGTAGATGCGGGCCTGCCCGGAGACGACCAGGAACAGCAGCGCGTTGCCGATCCCGATCGGCCAGCACCACGGGTTCTCGCGGATGGCCAGCCACACGTAGGCGAGGCCGAGGAGGGCGCCGACGACGGCGAGCGGGTCCAGGGAGGTCTCCTCTTCAGAAACGCACGTCGAGCGTCAGGAAGACGCTGCGCGTGGCGAGCGGGTAGTAGTAGGCGCTGCCCTGCAGCGCGTCGCGGCCCGAGGCGTCGCGAGCCAGGTAGAGGTAGCTGTAGCCGCCGGGCCACAGCCGCGCGTCGTCGAGCAGGTTCTGCGCCTGCAGGCGCAGGCGCGGCGCGCCGCGGCGCACGAGCCGCGCGAGCGACAGGCTCGCCTGAGCGTCGAGCGAGAAGAAGGAGGGCGTGCGGAAGCCCGGGTTGCCCGTGTTGTCGAGCTGCGCCTGCGCCACCCAGCGGCCCGAGACGGCCAGCGAGGCCGTGCTGCCGGGGCTCCAGCAGAGCGACCCGTTCAGGATCGCCCCGGGGCTGAGCAGCGGCGCCACGTCGTGGTGGACGCGCCGGACGGAGTCGACCCAGGCGCCGGCCTCGTCGTAGACGTCGTACGCCTGCGTCCAGGCGTCGATCCGGTTGCGGCTGAAGCTCGCGCTCGCGGCGAGGCGCCAGGCCGCGGCGGGCGACCACGCGGCCTCGAGCTCCACGCCGCGCCGGTGGCTGCGGCCGACGTTGCGCCGCAGCGGCAGGCCGATCTCGGACAGCTCGCCCGTCAGCGCGATCTCGTTGTCGAACTCCATCGCGTACAGGTTGGCGCGCACGACCAGGCTGCGGCGCCTCAGCTCGATGCCGGCCTCGCCGTCCCACAGCCGCTCCGGCTCGACCGCCCGCAGGTCGTAGGGCAGCGTCGCGTCGTCCTCGCCGCCGAGCATGTCGCTGCGCGCCGGCTCGCGGCCCATGCGCCCGAGCGAGGCGTACAGGGCGAGGGCCGGCGAGGCGTCGAAGCGCAGGCCGGCCTTCGGGTTGAAGAAGGTCCAGCTGACCGAGCCGAGCGGCTCGTTGCCGCGGTACTCGAAGCGGGCGTGGCGCAGCTGCGCGTCGAGCCACACGCGGGCGCGGCCGGCGTCCCAGGTGCCCTTGACGAACGTGCTCAGCTCGTTCTTCAGGCCGGTGTTGAGGTAGGCCCGCGCGCCGCCCACCACGTCCATGAAGTGGTCGCGCGCGAAGTCGTTCGCGTGCGCGCCCCAGCTCAGGCCGAGGCGGCCGCGGCGGTGCGTGGCGCCGAGCACGAGGCCCACGAAGTGGCCGTCGATCCCGAACTGGTCGAGCTCCCCGCCGGCGGCGTCCTTGATCCGGAACCAGCCCTGGGCGCCGTTGTAGTAGGCCTGGGCCGTGGCGGTGGTCGCCGCGCCGAGCGAGCGCGTGTACTGCAGGTGCGCGACGTCCTGGCCGAAGTCGTCGCGCTCGTCCGGCGAGAGGTCGTTGCGGCGCGGCTCGGCCTCGAGCGCCGCGCGCTCCGTGGCGAGGAAGGCGAGCTGCGTCCGCGTGCGGCCGGAGAAGCCGAACAACTTCAGCAGCGAGCGCTCGTCCTGGCGCGTCGCCCCGTAGTAGAGCGTGCGCTGGTCGGCGCCCGAGTGGTCGCGGAAGCCGTCGCTCGTCTGCGCCGAGTAACGGCCGTAGAAGGCGTAGGGGCCGACCCGGCCCGACTCGAGCGCGAGCGTGCCGTGCGCGGTGCCCCACGAGCCGCCGCCCGCCTGGGCCTGCAGTGAGGGCTTCTCCCCCGGGCTCACGCTGAGGAAGTTGATCGAGCCGCCGTAGGAGGCCGAGCCGACGCTCGAGCTGCCGACACCGCGCTGCACCTGCACGGAGTCGACGACGCTCGCGAAGTCGCCGAAGTTCGAGAAGTAGAGGGCCTGGTCCTCCGGGTCCTGCAGCGGGATGCCGTCGAGCGTGACGTTGAGCCGGGTCTGGCCGATGCCGCGCACGTTGAAGTAGGCGTAGCCCGCCGCCGCGCCGCTGTCGGACTGCACGTTCACCGACGGCGTGGCCGCGAGCAGGAACGGCATCTCCTGGCCGCGGTTCGCGGCGTCGATCGCCGCGCGGCCGATGTCGGTCTTGGTGACCGGCGTGCGCTCGTCGGCCCGCACCGCCTGGACCACGACCTCCTCGCTCAGCCGGTAGGGCTTCGGCGTCGGAACCGGGGACGGCTGCGGCGCCGGGTCCTGCGCGGAACCCGCGGCAGCGGCACCGAACGCCAGAACGAAGACGACACTCGCCTTTCTCACGTTCGCCTCCTCCCCCCGCCACGCGCGGGGCGATCGAGGCGGAATCACCGGGAGCACCGCTCCTCCCCCTTCGAAGGAGCCGGTCGATCTCTCTCGCCTTTCCCTACGCCGGTATCAACCGGATCAGGTTCCGAGGGTCTGATCTCAGGCCGTTTTCGGCCACCCCTAGGCTCACCGCCAGCCTGCAGTGTCGCTCGCCGGCCCCGCAGCGTCAAGCACGCCAGGGCCGCCGCGTGAGGCGAATGGACCACGACAGCCCCCGGACGGAGGTGCTACGTTCTCGGCAGGTCGCCTGGAGGTGCAAGGTGCGGCGCGGGGCGCGCAGGAGGCTGGCAACGGTGGCGCTGGCGGCAGCAGCCTGGGGCTGCGGCTCCGACACCCCCGTCACGCGCTTCGCGCCCACCGATCCGGCGGGGAGCTTCTTCGAGCCGGGCCACCTGGTCGAGGTCGCGATCCAGATCGCGCCGGGCGACTGGGACGCGCTGCGTCGCCAGAAACGCGACTGGTACGACGTGGCCGCCGCCGAGAACCGTTCCTGTCTGACGAAGCCGTTCGCGAAGCCCTTCGACTGGTTCAAGGCCTCGATCACGGTCGACGGCGTCCGCCGCGACGGTGTCGCCGTGCGCAAGAAGGGCTTCCTCGGCTCGCTGAACGACGAGCGGCCCGCGCTCAAGGTCCACTTCGACGCCTACGACTCGAGCCAGACGCTGCTCGGCCTGAAGCGCCTCACGCTCAACAACTCCATGCAGGACCCGACCTGGCTCCGGCAGTGCCTGGCCTACCGGGTCTTCGAGAAGGCCGGGGTGCCGGTGCCCTGGTGCAACTTCGCCCACCTCAGCGTCAACGGCCGGGACCTCGGGCTCTACGTGCACGTGGAGAGCGTCGATCGCCGCTGGGTGCGCCGCCACTGGGAGCGCGACGAGGGCGAGCTGTGGGAGGGCGAGTTCAGCGACTTCCGCAGCGAGTGGCTGGGCACGTTCGAGAAGAAGGGCGACGTCGAGGACGACGACCAGACGAAGGTGGACCGCACGACGCTCTCGGACGTCGCCGCCGCGGTCGCGCCCGGCCTGCCCGCCGCCCAGGTCCGCACGCGGCTGGCGGAGCAGATCGACCTCGACGAGTTCCTGCGCTTCTGGGCCACGGAGAAGCTGCTCGAGCACTGGGACGGCTACGCGAACAACGTCAACAACTTCTTCCTCTACCGCGACCCCGCCACGAAGCGCTTCGTCTTCGCCCCGACCGGCACCGACCAGGTCACGGTCCCCGACCCGTTCTCGCAGGCGAAACCGCCCGTCTCGGTCTACGCGACCGGGGTGCTGGCGAACCGGCTCTACGCCGATCCCGAGTCGCGCGCGCAGTACGTCGCGGCGCTTCGGCGGGTGCTGGACCAGGCCTTCGACGAGGCGGACCTGCTGCGCGAGATCGACCGCATGCAGGCGCTGATCGCGCCGGTCCTCGCGGGCCAGGGGACGGAGGCGGCCGCGGCGCAGGCAAAGGCCGTCGAGGATCTGCGTGGCTGGGTGCGCGGACGCCGCGGGGTGCTGCTCGCCGACCTCGAGAAGGGACCGCCCGAGTGGAGCCAGCCGCTCAAGCAGTCGATCTGCGTCGACCTGGCCGGAACGATCGAGGGCGCGTTCGCGACGTCCTTCGGCACGAACCGCGAGCCCGACGCGTTCGCGACGGGCAACGGGGCGCTCCTCGGCAGCTACCGGCGGGTGCCCCTCTCGATCCGCCGCGTCGGCGCCCAGGCGGGATACGACAAGAATGCGCAGCAGGACCCCTGGCCGGTGGTCGACCTCACCGCCGAGGCCGCGGACGGGACGTACTACACGCTGTGGCTCGGGGTGAACCCGGAGCAGTTCAAGGCCGGGACGGCGGGCCCGTTCGACGGCACCTACGCCTGGGGCGGCATCGGCAACTGGAACCCGCGCACGGCGCAGTGGACCTACCTCGGCGGCTTCGTCCAGGGAGAGCTGAAGGTCGACCGCGCCAGCCTCGCCGCCGGCGGCGCCGTCTCCGGCCGCTTCCGCGCGACGGTGGTGCAGTGGTGACTCGCGCGGGCGCAGCGCTCGCGGCCTGCCTGCTCGCCGCCCTGCCCGCGGCAGCGCAGGCCCCCGCTGCCGCGGGCGACGCCGACGGCTTCCGCTGGGGTCGCCTGGAGCTGCGCGGCCGCGTGCTGGCGCGCTACGTCTCCGATCGCGAGGAGGGCACGAGCGCCTCGGACTTCGAGGCCGAGAACCTGCGCCTCGAGCTGCGCTGGCGGCCGGCCCGCTGGCTGCGCGCCGTCGTCGAGTACGACCAGGCCGAGGACACGCACCTCAAGGATGCCTACCTCGCGCTGCGCCCGGGCCGCTTCGAGGTGCGAGCCGGGCAGTTCAAGCCGCCCGTCTCGCCGATCGAGATGGACTCGCGCTGGAACCTGTCCGTGTCGGAGCGCGGCCTCGTCTCCGAGGTGCTCTCCTATTCCTACGGCATCTGCGGCCGCCGTCCGGGCGCCCAGGCCTCGTGGGACCACGGGCGCCTCTCGGCCACGGCCGGCCTCTTCCGCGCCTCGAGCGTGCGCGGCGACCGCCTCGGCGACGAGGCCTTCGACAACCTGTCGAAGGACTGGGGGGCGCTCAAGGCCACCGGCCGCCGCAAGCGCGCCGGCCTCGGCGCGTCCTTCGACCTGCGGCCGGCCGAACCGCTGCCGGGGGCGGGCTACCGGCGCTTCTGGACGCTCGCCGTCGACGCGGCCTGGGCGGCGCGCAAGAAGGGCGGGCCGCGCGCGACACTCGAGGGCTACCTGGGCTCCACCTGGCAGGACGCGAACCCCTTCGACGGGGTGGACGCGCGGTTTCTCGCCGGCCGCGCCCTCGCCGGCTGGCGCTTCGGCCGCAAGACACGCGACCTGTTCGTCGAGCCCTACGCGATGCTGTCGGCGCTCGACCCGGACACGTCGGTGCGCGAGGACCTGCTTTGGGAAGCTTCCGCGGGCCTGCACGCCGGCGGCCTGCGGCACCTGCGCCTCGTGCTCGAGGCGCAACGCCGCGGCGTCTCCCGCTACGCCCCCCTGGCGCTCGGCCTGCTGCCGCTCGGTCAGGCGCCGCCCGCCTCGCGCACGCGCCTGGTGGCCCAGCTCGGGGCGTCGTTCTAGCGACATGCCGAACCAGCTGCTGGACCCGTCGAGCCCGCTCCTGACGGGCGGCTCGCTCAGCTGGGCGCACGCGGTCGACATCCTGATCCGCCTGCTGTGCGCCTTCTCGCTCGGCTCGCTGCTGGCCCACCGGCCCTGGCGCTGGGTGGTCGGCCACCACGCGGCGCGGGTGCAGACCGACACCGCGCAGACGCAGGCGATCATCGCGGTGGCCGGCGCGCTGCTCGTGATCGTGATCGGGGAGAGCCTCGCCCGCGCCTTCGGCCTGGTCGGCCTCGGCACGTTCATCCGCTTCCGCGCAGGCGTGAAGGACCCGCGCGACGTGGCCGTGCTGTTCGTGATGATCGGCGTCGGCATGGCCTGCGGCCTGGGCCTCGTGGCCACGGCCGCGCTGGGCACCGCTTTCGTGGCGGCCGTGCTGATCGTGTTCGATCGTTTCGCGCCGCCGCGCCGGCGCCGGCTGACGATATCGATCCGCGCGGCGGACCCGGTGGCGGTGCGCGCGGCCGTGCGCGCGGCGTTCCCCGAGGCGCGCGCCGTGGACGTCGCTTTCGACGAGACGGGCGCCCGCTCGGCCTACGCGATCGCCGTCACCGACGCGCAGGACGCCTTCACGATCCTCGAGACCCTGCGCGAGCGGGGCGCGGCGGGGATCCTGTCGCTGCGCGTCGAGGAGGACTGAGCCCTCCGCGAGGCGACGGGCCTAGCGATCGAGCGCCGCCTCCAGCCGCGCGCACAGCGTCTCGATCACCTGCACGCGCGCCGAGCGCTTGTCGTTCGCCCCGACCAGCGTCCACGGGGCCTGGGCCGTGCTGGTGCGGGCGATCATGTCGGTGACCGCCTCCTCGTAGGCGTCCCACTTCTCGCGGTTGCGCCAGTCCTCGGGGCCGATCTTGTGCCGCTTCCAGGCGACGCTCTCCCGCTCGCGGAAACGGCGCAGCTGCTCCTTGGCGTCGATCTGCAGCCAGAACTTCGCGAGCACGCTGCCGCGCGAGGTGAGCTGCTGCTCGAAGTCGTTGATCTCGAGGTAGGCGCGGTTCCACTCCTCGGGCCGGGCGAAGCCCTCGACGCGCTCGACCAGCACGCGCCCGTACCAGGAGCGGTCGTAGACGGTCACGTTGCCCGCGCGCGGCACGTGGCGCCAGAAGCGCCACAGGTAGTGGTGGGCCTTCTCCTCGTCGCTCGGCGCGGCCACGGAGATGACACGGTAGGTGCGCGGGTCCATCGCCGCCGTGATGCGGCGGATCGTGCCGCCCTTGCCGGCCGCGTCCCAGCCCTCGAACACGACGACCGAGGAGCGGCCCTTCTCGTAGGCCGCGCGCACCAGCCGCCCGAGCCGGCCCTCCGCCTTCTGGAGCCGCCGCTCGTACTCGGCCTCGCCGAGCTTGGGCGCCAGGTCCACGCGGTCGAGGATCGTGAGCGAGGCCTCGCGGTGCTTCGCCGGCGCCGGGGCCGGGCTGCCCTCCGGCGCGGTCGCGCGTCGTCTCGGCGCCTTCGTCGGCTCCGCGGACACCTCCGCGAGGCGCGCTCGGAAGCGCTCCAGCAGAGTGCGCCCGGCCATCAGGTCGCGGTAGCGCTCGTCGCTCGCCTCCACCAGCAGCCAGGGAGCCAGCGCGGTGTCGGTGCGGCGGATCGCGTGCTCGGAGGCCTCGATGTAGCGGTCGTAGCGGCGGAAGTGCTTCCAGTCGGCGCCGGTCACCTTCCAGCGCGTGCTCGGGTCCTTCTCGAGCCGCTCGAGCCGCTTGCGCAGCCCCTTCTTCGAGAGGTGGATCCACAGCTTGACGATCAGCGCCCCGTCCTCGGCCAGCATCTGCTCGAAGAACGCCACGTCGGAGAGCATGCTGTCGTAGCGGGCGCGGCTGAGCCGGCCGAAGGCGCGGTCGACCAGGGGCTCGCTGTACCAGGAGCCGAAGAAGATGCCCAGCCGCCCGCGCGGCGGCAGCCTCATCCAGTAGCGCCACCAGCGCGGCCGCTCGCGCTCGTCGTCGGTCGGCGCCCCGAACGAGTTCGTGTCGAGGCCGCGCGCGTCGAGCCACTCGAGCAGCCGCTTCACGGTCTCGC
>JBGASI010000387.1:0-4932 GCA_044229815.1 Vicinamibacteria bacterium
GTGTCCCTGCGTGAAGGGTGGAACATCTCCAGCACCGACGGCAGGTCGAGGCGGCGGAGCTGCTCGAGGTGCGTGCGCAGGGTGGTGCGGGCGAGCGGCGCGGGGCCCCACATGGCGCCCACGCCGGCGAGCGCCCTGGCGTACGAGTCGTCGCGCGCGGTCGTACGCAGGTAGGCGTCGAGCCTCGGGTTGCGCTCGGGCACGCGCGCGTCCGACGCCGCGCGGCTCGGCTCGGCCGCGGCGGGCGGGTGGACCGGCTGGGGTTCGGGCGCTCGCGCGGCGCGGGGGGCGAAGGCGAACGCGAGCGCCGCGATCGCCAGCGTCAGGGCGACCGAGACGAGGCCGTGCCGCCAGCGCCAGGTCGGCCGCGGCGGGGTCGTCGCCACCTCCGCCCCTGCCCGGATCACCATGTCCGCGGTGATCGTGCGGGCCCCGCCCACGAAGCCGGCGAGCAGCGCGCGGTCGCAGAGCAGGTTGACGAGCCGGGGGACGCCGGCCGAGAGCCGGTGGACCTGGCGCAGGGCGTCGCTGGTGAAGGTCGCCCGGCCCTCGCCGCCCGCGACGCCGAGGCGGTGACGGACGTACTCCGCCGTCTCCTGCAGGCCGAGCGGTCCGAGGTGGTAGCGCGCGGTGACGCGCTGCGCGAGCTGGCGCAGCTCGTGGCGGGAGAGCAGGTCGCGCAGCTCCGACTGTCCCATCAGCACGATCTGGATCAGCTTCTCGGTGTCGGTCTCGAGGTTCGACAACAGCCGGACCTGCTCGAGCACCTCGGCCGAGAGGTCCTGTGCCTCGTCGATCAGCAGCACGACGTCGTGCCCCGCGGCGCGGGAGTCGAGCAGGAAGCGGTGCAGCGCGTCGACCAGCGCCTTCAGGGAGCCGCCGGGCGCCTGGACGTGGAGGTCGTCGAGGATCCCGCGCAGCAGCTCGGCGGCCGAGAGGGCGGGGTAGAGCACGACCGCCGAGCGCGTCTGCGGCCCCAGCTTCGAGAGGAAGTAGCGCGCGAGCGTCGTCTTGCCGGTGCCGACCTCGCCCGTGATGACGATGAAGCCGCCCCGCTCGCGCAGGCCGAACTCCAGGTGCGCGAAGGCCTCCGCGTGGCGCGGCGACAGGTAGAGGAACTTCGGGTCCGGGGTGAGGTTGAAGGGCTTTTCGCGGAAGCCGTAGAAGGATTCGTACACGGTCGGGGGTCTTTCGCGCGGGGGACGCGGCTGGCGGGCAGTGTACCACCCGGCGCCGCGCGGGACGCGTCGGGCCGGCCCGCGGTATGCTCGGCGGCGCGATGGAGGAGCGGCGACTGCCCGGCGGCGAGGCGAGCGCGGCGCTCGTCGGGCGCGGGCGCACGGCGGTCGTGCTCGGCCACGGCGCCGGCGGCAACCGCCGCAACCCGATGCTGGTCGCGCTCGCGGAGGCCCTGGCCGGATCCGGTCGCCGCGCCGTGCTCTACAACTTCCCGTACGCGGAGAGGGGCTCGCGCCGTCCGGATCCGCCGGCCCAGCTCGAAGCCACCACGCGTGCCGCCGCCGCGCTCGCCCTCGAGACGGGGGCCGAGCGCGTCGTGCACGGGGGCCGCTCGATGGGCGGGCGCATCGCCTCGCAGGTGGTGGCCGCGGGCGAGCCGGCGGCCGGGCTGGTGTTCCTCGGCTACCCGCTTCACCCGCCGGGGCGGCCGGAGCGGCTGCGCGACGCGCACCTGCCGGCGATCGGCGTGCCGATGCTGTTCGTCCAGGGCACGCGCGACACCTTCGCCCGCGACGACCTGCTGCGAAACACGATCACGGCGCTGGCCCCGCGCGCGGAGCTGGCCCGGGTCGAGCACGCGGACCACTCGTTCGGCGTGCTCAAGCGTTCCGGCCGCAGGCCGGAGGACGTCCTCGACGAAGTGAGGCGGCTGCTGCTCGACTGGCTGGAACGCCACGGGCTGTGAGCCGCAACCAGGAGAACGAATGCTCGCCAGCCTGCTGCTGCCCTGCCTGCTCGTGGCGTCGCCGGTCGTTCCCGACGCCCGGCTCGACCCGCGCATCCCGACCCTGCAGCAGGTGGTCGGGCACGAGGTCGGCGAGGAGCTGACGACCCCGGACGAGGCGCTCGCCTACATGGACGCGCTCGCCAAGGCCGCGCCGGAGCGCGCCCGCGTCCTCGAGTACGGTCGCAGCGAGGAGGGCCGGCCCCTGCGCGTGCTCGTGGTCGGCGGCGCGGAGCGAATGGCGCGGCTCGACGCGCTGCGGGCGGACCTTCGCGCGCTGGCGGACCCGCGCGCGCTCGCTTCGGCGCAGGCCGAGCGGCTGGTGCGGGAGCTGCCCGCCGTGGTCTGGCTGATGCACGCCGTGCACGGCAACGAGGTGTCCTCGGTGGACGCTGCGCTCGCGCTCGCACACCACCTGCTGGCCGCCGAGGGCGACAGCGCGGTCGACGCCGTGCGGCGCGAGGCGCTGGTGCTGATCGACCCCCTGCAGAACCCCGACGGCCGGGCCCGCTTCCTGTCGACGACCCGCCTCGGCCGCGGCGTGAGCGCGGACCCGGAGCCGCTCTCGGCCGAGCACGACGAGCCCTGGCCGGGCGGCCGCGGGAACCACTACCTCTTCGACATGAACCGCGACTGGTTCGCGCAGACGCAGCCCGAGACGCGGGGTCGGCTGAAGCTGTTCCTCGACTTCTACCCCCAGGTGGCCGTGGACCTGCACGAGATGGGCGGCGACAGCTCGTACTTCTTCGCGCCGCCGGCCGCCCCCTTCAACCCGCACTTCTCCCGGCCGCAGCAGGAGTGGCTGGACCGCTTCGGCCGGGCGATCGCCGCGCGCTTCGACGCGGCGGGGCAGGCCTACTTCGTGCGCGAGGTGTTCGACTCGTTCTACCCGGGTTACGGGGAGTCGTGGCCGATGGCCCAGGGAAGCGTCGGCATGACCTTCGAGCAGGCCTCGGCGCGCGGGCTCGTCTGGCGCCGCGAGGACGGCTCGACGCTGACCTACCTCGACGGCGTGCGCAACCACTTCCGCGCGGCGCTGGCGACGCTGGAGGTGGCCGCGCGCGAGCGGGAGCGGCTGCTGCGCGACTTCCTGGAGTTCCGGCGCGCGGCCGTGCGCGACGGCGAGACCGGCGCGGTGCGCCAGTACGTGCTCGTGGCGGGGGCCGACCCGGGCGCCATGCGGCGGCTCGGCGGGCTGCTGGCGGGGCAGGGGATCGAGCTGCGGGTGGCCGAAGCCGAGCTGCACGACGGCGCACGCGCCTTCCCGGCCGGCTCGCTCGTCGTGACGCTGGCACAGCCCGCCGGACGCCTCGCCCGCAACCTGCTCGAGCCGCGCGTGACGATGGACGAGGCGTTCCTGAAGGAGCAGGAGCGGCGCCGCCGCAAGAGGCTGCCGGACCAGATCTACGACGCGACCGCCTGGAGCCTGCCGCTGCTCTTCGACGTGGAGTGCGCGGGCGTCGGCCCGGCCCTGGCGGGACCGACCCGGCCGTGGGCGGCCGAGTCCGCGCCCGGCGCGTCGGCGCTGGCGCCGGCGAAGGTGGCGTGGCTGCTGCCCTGGGGCTCCGGGACGGCCGCGGCCGTCGTCGAGGCGCTGCAGGCGGGGCTCAAGCTGCGCGTCTCCGGCGGACCGCTGCGCCTGGCGGGCCGTTCGTGGCCGAGCGGCACCGTCATCGCGCGCACGGCCGAGAACCCGCCGGACGCCGCGACGACGCTCGGGCGCATCGCGAGCCGCCACGGGGTGGCGCCCGTCGCGGTCGACACGGGCTACGTGGAGGAGGGCGTCTCGTTCGGCAGCGAGCGCGTGCGCCTGCTGACGAAGCCGCGTGTGCTGCTGGCCTGGGATCGCCCGACCTCGAGCCAGTCCGCGGGCTGGGCGCGCTGGGTGCTCGAGCGGCGCTACGGACAGCCCGTCTCCGCCGTGCGCGTCGCCGCGCTGGGTCGCGTCGAGCTGGAGCGCTTCGACGTCGTCGTGCTGCCCTCGGGCGAGTACCGCGACGCGATCGGCTCCGGCGTCGTGCGCCGGCTGCGGAGCTGGGTGGAGGGCGGCGGGACGCTGGTGGCGCTGGGCGAGGCGGCGCGCTGGCTGACGCGCGAGAAGGTGGGCCTGCTATCGACGAAGACGGAGCTCAAGGACGGCAAGCCCGAGCCCGATCCCGATGCCGAGGAGAAGAAGGACAAGCCGGGGCCGAAGGACAAGGATGGCAAGCCCGAGGCGTTCGACCTCGAGAAGGCGATCCAGCCCGAGAGCGAGCGGCCCGACGCGGTTCCCGGCGCGCTGCTGCGGGTCGCGCTCGACGGCGAGCACTGGCTCTCGGCCGGCAGCGACGGGGCGGTGCAGGCGCTCGTCGAGAGCCGTCGCGTCTTCACGCCCATGAAGCTCGACCAGGGCACGAACGTCGGTGTCTACGCGCGGCGCGACGAGGTCGTGGCCAGCGGGCTCGTCTGGGACGGCGCGCGCGACCAGCTGGCGCAGAAGGCCTTCCTGATGCACCAGCCGACCGGCGAGGGCCACGTGATCGCCTTCGCGGAGGACCCGAACTACCGGGGTTACGCCGAGGCCACGGAGCTGCTGTTCGTGAACGCCGTGGTGCTCGGGCCGGCCTTCTAGCGGCCGGCGCTCAGCGGCGCGGTGGCGGCGCGAGCGCGCCGAGCTGCTGGGCCTTGTCGTCCGCCTCGGCCTGGACGGCCTCCCACTGGGCCATCAGCTCGCCGGTCTCCCACATCAGCTTCTGGTGGTCCTCGGCGGCCTGCGCCGCGCGCGCCCGGTCGTCGTAGAAGCCGGGCGCGGCCATCTGCGCCTCGAGCGCCTTGACGGACTGCTCCTTCTCAGTGACCCGTTTCTCGAGCTCGGCGAGGCGCGTCTTCAGCCGCTTCAGCTCGCGGTCGAGGACCTGCCGCTCCGGCGTGGAGCCCGATGCCGGGCGCAGGCGCGGCGCCAGCGGGTTCGCGGGGGGCGCCGGGGCGTT
>JBGASI010000388.1:0-4918 GCA_044229815.1 Vicinamibacteria bacterium
CGTCAACTCGACCCGCGCCTGGCCGAACGTGTACGAGCGGCTGGGCCGCTACCTCGCCGACGCGCTGTGCCTGCCGCCGGGCAGCAAGCCGGTCTTCGGCGGGGAGGGCTGGAACCTGATCTACAACCGCCCGGCCTTTCCGCTGCGCAGCGTGGAGGGCCGCTGCGGGCCCGCCGATCGGCTCGTCACGACTGCCGACCTCGACGCGGCGCTGCCCGCCGCCGCGGCGACGCTGTTCGGCGAGGAGCTCGAGACGGTGCTGCTCGTGTCGCAGCGCGAGCGCTGGCCGGCCGAGGGCGCCGCCGCCTTCGCGCGCAACGACCTCGACCTCGAGCGCTCGGGGGACGCGTTCCTCGTGCCGCGCCCGGGCGTCCTGATGCACTGGGACCCCGCGCGCGGCTCGCACCACGGCACGCACCACGAGTACGACACGCACGTGCCGCTCGTGCTCTGGGGGAGACCCTTCGCGACGGGCCGCAGGGAGCGGGCCGTGACGCCGTACGACCTCGCTCCGACGCTCGCCGACCTGCTGGGCTTCACGCTGCCCGAGGCGACGGGACGGAGCCTGCTCCGAGTGCCCTAGACGGCGGGTGCGCCTGCCCGCGAGAGGACGCGGGTCCGCGCTACTCGACGGGTTTGCCGGCGGCGCGCAGCGCGTCCACCAGTCGGCCGCGGTACGCGTCCGCGAAGGACGCCGTCGTGTCGAGGCGCCAGCGCAGCCGTTCCTCGGCAAACTGCAGGCGCACGTCAAGATCCTCGATCCCCTCGCCCAGCTCGAAGCGGATGATGTTCTCCCACTGAGCCTTCTTGCGCTCTTCGGGTACGACGGGAGGCTGCCAGAGGATCTTCACGGCCATGGAGTCACCTCAGTCGACCGAGACTAGACCAACGGGCAGCGCCCTGTCCACCGTCCACCCTCAGCGCCTCCCGCCGCGGGCCTGCCAGGCCTGGACGGCGGCGCGGATCGCGCGGGTGTGCTGGGGCGTCGTACCGCAGCAGCCGCCCACGATGGCGACGCCCAGGTCGAGCAGTTCCGGGACCCGCGCGGCCATCGAGTCCGGGGTCTCCCGGTAGACGATCGCGCTGCCCTCGGTCTCGGGCAGGCCGGCGTTGGGCTGGATCGCGATCGGCACGCCGGATCGCTGCACCATCGCGCGAGCGATGCCGATCATGTCCGTGATGCCCGTGCCGCAGTTCGAGCCGACCACGTCGGCGCCGGCCGCGACGAGGCCCGCGACGGCCTGCTCGATGCTTGTGCCCATCACGGTGAAGTAGCCGCGCGGGTTCGGCTCGAACGTCATCGTCGCCATCACCGGCAGCCCCGGCGCGGCGGCCTTCGCGGCCTTGACCGCGCAGGTGGCCTCGGTGAGGTCGCTCATCGTCTCGATGCAGACGAGGTCGGCTCCTGCCTCGGCCAGCACCCTCACCTGCTCGGCGAAGGCGGCCTCGACCGCTGCCGGCGAGGCGTCACCGTAGGGCTCGAGCAGCTGGCCCGAAGGGCCCACGGAGGCGGAGACGAGCGCCCGGCCCGCGACCGCGCGCTTCACGGCCTCGACCGCCTGCCGGTTGACGCGCGCCAGCTCGCCGGCGAGGCCGTGGATCTCGAGCCGGAAGCGGTTCCCGCCGAAGGTGTCCGTGGTGACGAGGTCGGCCCCGGCCTCGACGTAGAGCCGCGCCACCTCCTCGATCACCTCCGGCCGCTCGAGCGCGAACCACTCCGGCGGCTGGCCGGGGGGCAGGCCGCGCGCCATGAGCTGGGTGCCCCAGGCGCCGTCGCCCACCAGGACCTCGCCGCGCGCGAGCCGCGCGAGCAGCCCCGCGGCGCTCACGCGATCCCCCGCGGCGCGCAGGCGCCGGTCCCGCTCTTGCGCTCGAAGTCGTGCTTCATCGCTGCTCCTCCCATGGTCGTGCCTGGTCCTGGCGCGGGCGCGCCTTCACGTTGCCGACTCGCGGGAACGGCCGCGGCCGAGCGCATCGGCCATGCGGCGCCCGCAGTCACGCGAACGGCAGTCGTGGCAGAACTCGAAGTCCGGCCGGAAGCGGTGCGTCTCCCCGGGACCCGCGAGCAGGACGCCCGAGACCGACTTGATCGGCGACATCAGGCAGGAGTCGTTGAGCGTGACGCCGATCTCCTCCGGCCGCAGGGCGGCGAAGAGCGGCTCCTGCCCGCGGGTGGGCCAGCCGCAGTAGCCCGGGCTGTACGGGAGCACCCGCGGCCCGGGGACCCCGCGTGCCGCAACGGCGTCGGCAAAGCGCGCGGCAAGCCGCTCGCCGAGCAGGTCCGCGCCGGCCGAGGCCACGGCGTCGAGCATGTAGCCCTCGGCCAGCTCGTCCTCGGCGAACAGCTTCGCGATCCGCGCGGGCAGCGCCTCGCCGAGCGTCGCGACGTAGAGCGCGAGGGCCTCGGCCCTCGTGTAGACGCGGCCGACGACCAGTTCCGGGTCGGGGATGCCCACGGGGGCGAGGACGGCGGCGAAGGCCTCGCGCGTCAGCTCCTGGCAGACCGCGCGCGGCTCGACGAGCGCCGCGTAGGCCGCGAAGGCCTCGTCGAGCAGGCGCCGCAGGCGGGGCGCGAGCACGTCCTCGGCCGGCAGCCCCTGCGCCTCGAGGACGCCCGCCACGCTCGGCAGCGCCTCGGTCTTCGTGAAGCGGACGATCTGTCTCATGTCTCGATGGGCGGCAGCGCGTCGAGCCCGGCGGCGGCGGCGGCAGCCGACATTCTCTCAACGAGCGCGCGTTTCGTCTCGTCGGGAAGGCCCGACGGCGTCCAGGCCCCGATCACGCGCTCCACCTCGAGCCGCGCGCGGGCGCCGAGGGTCGTCTCGCCCTGCTCGCGCCAGCGGCCGAGCGGGGCGCGCTCGATCAGCGGGGATGCCTGGCGGATCTGCTCCTTCACGTGGCGCCGCGTGTGGTCGGCGATCAGCAGGTGGCGCTCGCTCAGCAGTTCCTGGAACAGCGGCAGCGCCGGGAAATCGTCGCGCGGCTCGATGCCCCGGCGCAGGCGCGCCACCATGCCGCAGATCTCGGCGTCGAGCACGAGCTTCTCCGGGCTGTGGCAGCTCTCGAAGTCGAGCATGCCCGGGCCCGAGACGCTGTTGATGCCGGACAGGGCGGCCAGCAGCGCGCCCATGCCGGTCTCGAGGCCGGCCTGCGCATCGAGGGCCTTCGCGTCGGAGAGCGCGATGTAGCCCTGGGTCGGCAGCCCGAGGCGGTGGCCGACCTCGCTGGTCGCGCACTCGAGCATCATCGACTCGATGGCGCCCATCGGCGTCGTGGAGTGGCGCACGTCGAAGATCGCCGAGGAGCCGCCCCAGACGACTGGGGAGCCGGGCGCGGCGAGCTGCGCGAGCACGACGCCCGAGAGGGTCTCGGCCGCGTGCTGCACGATGCTGCCGACGAGCGTGGCCGGGGCGACTAGCCCCGCGAGTGGCATCGAGACGATCTCGACGGGCACGCCGGCGCGGGCGCAGTCGAGCAGGTTCCGGCTGGTCTCGTGGCTCCAGGCGAGCGGCGCCGTCGGACAGCAGGAGAAGACGCAGAGCGGCCGCTCGCGCAGCTGCCGCGCGTCGCCGCGCACGGCGAGCTGCAGGTCGAGCATCACCGCGAAGCCGGCGGCGCTGAAGGCCCCGGTCACGACCGGCTTCTCGCCGAGCAGCAGGCTCAGGCAGAGCCGCCAGCTGTCGCCGAGCGCCGCGGGGACGTCCGCCGGGACGAGGGCCGTCGACTGCGCGGCGAGCTGCGGCAGACCGGCGACGAGCTTCGCGTAGCGCACGTAGTCGGCGGTCGCGGGCGGCCGGATGCGGCCCGTCTCGCCGTCGAGCACGTGGATCGCCGCCGAGCCGGGGGTGAAGTAGACGTTGTCGCCCGAGAACGCGTGCGTCTGGCGGCCCAGGCTGTCGTAGAGGCGCAGCTCGCGCGGAGCGCTGCGCAGCGCGGCATCGACGAGCGACGCCGGGATCCGTACCCGCCCGCCCGCCTCCCGGCGCGCGCCCGCCTCGAGCAGCAGCAGCGTGGCCGTGTCGTCGTGGACGTCGACGCCGAGCGTCGCCAGCAGCGAGCGCGCCTCGTCGAGGATGCGATCGATCAGGCCGTCGTCGAGGAAGCGCAGGCTGGGGCGCATGGCGGCTACGCGACGAGCCCCGCCTGGCGCGCGCGGGCGAGCGTGCGGCGCGACTCGGCGATGTGCAGCGCCTCGACCATCTCGCCGCCGACCGTGGCCACCGCGCGGCCGGCGCGCGCCGCCTCCTCGATCGCGTCGAGGATCAGCCGGGCGCGCTCGACCTCGGCGGCGGTGGGCGCGAAGGCCGCGTTGATCGGGAGGACCTGGCCGGGATGGACGGCCGTCTTGCCGTCGAAGCCGAGGTTGCGGGCGCGGCGCGCGCTGCGCTCGAGGCCCGCCTCGTCCCGGTAGTCGAAGAAGGGGGTGTCGAACACCTCCTTGCCCGCCGCGCGCGCGGCCACCACGATCGTGCTGCGGGCGAAGAGGACCTCGCCCTCCTCGGGGTCGCGGGCCGCCCGCACGCTCTCCCGGAAGTCGGCCGCCCCGAAGACGAGGCCGGCCGTCCCCTCGAGCCGGGCGATCTCCGCCGCCGCGAGGACGCCGCGCGCGGTCTCGATCATCGGGTAGAGCGGGATCGGCGCGATGCGGGAAGCGACGGCCGCCACCGCCCGCGGGTCCTCGCACTTCGGCAGCACCACCGCCTCGGGCGCGATGCGGGCGACCGCGCCGAGGTCGTTGCCGTGCCACGGCGTGCCGGGCGTGTTGACGCGCAGCCAGACCTCGGATCCGCCGAAGTCCACCGTGGGCCGCAACGCCGCCGCCTGCTCGCGCGCGGCCTCCTTGGTGTCGGGGTGGACGCCGTCCTCGAGGTCGAGGATCAGGACGTCGGCGCCCCGGGCGCCGGCCTTGCGGACCATC
>JBGASI010000389.1:0-4911 GCA_044229815.1 Vicinamibacteria bacterium
GGCCGCGGCCTGCGGCGGGCGTGGCTGTTCGCGTTCCTGACCGCGATCTCGGTGCTCGTCGGCCTCGTCGTCTACCTGATCGCGCGGCCCGAGAACCCGACGTCCCTGAGCTGCCCCGGCTGCGGCCGCGAGGTCGACGGTCACGCGTTCTGCCCGCACTGCGGCCACGACCTCTCGACGGCCTTCTGCGCGACCTGCCGCTACCCGCTCAAGCCCGACTGGGTCTTCTGCCCCGCGTGCCGGACGCCGATCCGCCCGCAGGCAGCGCCGGCAGCCGCGCCAGCCGAAGCGGGGAGCTGAGGCTTTCCGAACCAGCACGCGACCCGCCGCGTTGTCTTCTCCGGGAGGTTCCATGCCCGCGTTGCTCCGTTCACCGGCCGGCGGCGAGGCGACGGTGCGCCGGCCGCTCGTCGCGTGCCTCTTCGTCTCGTCCTGCCTGCTCTCGGTCGTCTCCTGGTACACGACGCAGCAGGGGATGGCGCTCTACCTCTCGCCGTGGCTCTCGCTGCTGGCCTCGCTCGGCGTGCAGTCGGCCCTCGTGCTGGTCGCCTGGCTGGTCGGCGTCACGCGCTCGGGCCGCGGCCTGCTGGTGGCGGTCTACGCGATCACGGCCTGCGTGTCGATCGGCTTCTCCTACGTCAGCCTGCACACCTGGTTCGCCGCCCGGGAACGGCCGGCCACGATCGAGCGCCGGTTGTACGACGCGCTCGACGTCGCGGCGGGCCGGGCGCAGGAGCTGCTGACCGGGGCGCTGGCCGAGGGCCAGAAGCACGTCGCGGCGCTCGAGGAGATGACGACGGCCGAGAAGGCCCACGGCTACATCTCGCGGGCCACGGACCAGGACCCCTGGCTCGCGCGCGTGCGGGAGGGCGTGGCGCGCGAGGCCGCGAGCTACGGCGCCGGCTACCCCGAGGGCACCGGCACGGGCCTGCGCTACACCGCCTTCGACCGCCAGACGACCCTGGCGCGCCAGACGGTCGCGCGCCTGCAGCACGCGCGGCAGACGCTTGCCGAGTGGCGCGCGGGGAGCCGGCCCCTCGAGGCGACCGAGGCGCAGCTGCGCGGTTTCCGCCAGGCCTTCGACGCCGTGCCGTGGGCCGAGGTGAAGGAAACCCTGCACGCCGAGGCCTTCGCGCTGCCGCCGCTGCCGGTCTACTCGGACTTCGTGGACCGCTCCGCCAGCGGGCAGGAGGACCTGGTGATCGCCTTCACGGAGCTGCTCAGTGCCCCCACCAGCCGCCACGCGCTCGCCTTCGCGCTCGCGACGTTCATCGACGTGATCGTGTTCCTGCTCGCGTTCGCCTCCGGCCCGCTCTTCTTCGGCGCGCCCGAGGAGCGCTGGTTCGCGGCGGGCGCCGCGCTCGACGCGGCCGACCGGCAGGTCTTCGTGCGCGACCTCCTGCGCAAGCTCGCGCCGGGGCCCCAGGGCACGGGCCGGCTCGACGCGGCGACCCTGTCCCCGGGCGAGCTGCAGCTGTGCCTGCTGCTCCTCGCCCGCGGGCTGGCCGCGCCGATGGACGAGGACGGCCGGCGCTTCTACCTTCTCGACCCGTCGATCCACGAGACGCTCGCCGCCTCGCTCGCCGAGCGCGGGCTGCCCCTGCGCGCCGCTCAGCCGGCAACTTAGGGGCGTACGATGGGCCATGCAAGAGCCCTTCCGCCCCGACCTGCTGCGCGGCAAGACCACCGTCATCACGGGCGGCGGCAGCGGCCTCGGCCGTTCGATGGCGCTGCGCTTCGCCGGGCTCGGGGCCAGGGTCGCCGTGCTCGGCCGCCGGCCCGAACCGCTCGACGAGACGGTCCGGGAGATCCGCGCGGCGGGCGGCAGCGCCGTCGCGGTCCCGTGCGACGTGCGCGACCCCCAGGCCGTGGAGCGCGCGTTCGAGGCGGTCGAGGACGCGCTCGGCCCCGCGAACCAGCTCGTCAACAACGCCGCCGGCAACTTCCTCTCGGCGACCGAGGACCTCTCGCCGAACGCCTTCAACGCCGTGGTGCAGATCGTGCTCTACGGCAGCTTCTACTGCACGCTCGCGCTCGGCCGCCGGTTGATCGCGCGCAAGCAGCGCGGTGAGATCGTCGCCATCACCACGACGTACGCGGCGACCGGCTCGGCCTTCGTGGTGCCCTCGGCCGCGGCCAAGGCGGGCGTGCGGGCGATCGTCAAGAGCCTGGCGGTCGAGTGGGCCGCCTACGGCATCCGCCTCAACGCGGTCGCCCCCGGCCCGTTCCCGACGGAGGGCGCCATGAGCCGGCTGATGCCGGCGGAGTTCGAGCGCCAGGCCCTCGAGCGGGTCCCCGGGAAGCGCTTCGGCGAGCACGCCGAGCTCGCGAACCTGGTGGCCTACCTGCTCAGCGACGCGAGCCCCTACCAGACGGGCGACGAGCTGACGATCGACGGCGGCGAGGCGCTCTTCTCGGGCCAGCAGTTCGCCGGCCTCGCGCGCCTCGAGCGCGACAAGGCGAAGGCGCTGATGGCCGCGACGCGCCCGAAGAAGTAGACTCCGCGCAACCACCGGCGGCGGGCCGGCGCCCGCCCCCCGGCATGAACCCGAAGGAGTCTCCATGCACGTCCAGGCGCTCGACTGGGTGATCATCGTCGCGACGCTCGCGATCTGTTTCGTGCCCGCCCTCTTCTTCGGCAAGCGCTCGGGGAAGAGCACGGCCGAGTTCTTCGCCTCGGGCCGCTCGGTGCCCTGGTGGCTGGCCGGCCTGTCGATGGTGGCCACGACCTTCTCGAGCGACACGCCGAACCTGGTGACCGACATCGTGCGGCGCCAGGGCGTCGCCGGGAACTGGGTCTGGTGGGCGTTCGTGCTGACCGGGGTCTCGACGGTGTTCTTCTACGCCCGCCTCTGGCGGCGCTCCGGGGTGATGACCGACCTCGAGTTCTACGAGATCCGCTACTCGGGCCAGGCGGCGAGCGTCGTGCGCGGCTTCCGCGCCATCTACCTGGGCCTGCTCTTCAACTGCATGATCATGGCCACGGTGAACCTGGCGGCCTGCAAGATCGCCGGCATCCTCTTCGGCATGCCGCGCTGGGAGACGCTGCTGTTCGTGGGCCTGCTCAACGTCGCCTTCGCCGCCCACTCCGGCCTGTGGGGCGTGCTCGTCATCGACATGGTGCAGTTCTTCATCAAGATGACGGCCGTGATCGCCGCCGCCTACTTCGCGCTGCAGGCCCCGCAGGTCGGCGGCCTCAGCGCGCTGGTCTCCAAGCTCTCCGCGATGAAGGGCCCGCACGGGGGCAGCTACCTCAACGTGCTGCCGGACTTCACCAGCAACTGGGACCTGGCCGTGGCGGTGTTCATCATGCCGATCGCGGTGCAGTGGTGGGCCGTCTGGTACCCGGGGGCCGAACCCGGCGGCGGCAGCTACATCGCCCAGCGCATGCTGGCGTCCAAGTCCGAGAAGGACGCGCTCGGCGCCGTGCTCTTCTTCAACGTCGCCCACTACGTCCTGCGGCCCTGGCCCTGGATCCTCACCGCGCTGTGCTCCATCCTCGTCTACCCGCAGCTGTCGGACATCCAGGCCGCCTTCCCGAACCTCGACCCGAGCCTGCTGGGCCACGACATCGCCTTCCCGGCGATGCTGAAGTTCCTGCCGGTGGGCTTCGTGGGCCTGATGGTGGGCGGGCTGATCGCCGCCAACTCCTCGACGATCCTCACCCACCTCAACTGGGGCGCGTCCTACCTGGTCCACGACTTCTACCAGCGCTTCATCCGGAAGAACGCCCCGGAGAAGCACTACGTGATGGTGGGGCGACTCGCCACCGTGGGCCTGTTCCTGCTGTCCTCGGCGACCGTGTACCTGCTCGACAGCGCGAAGGACGCCTTCGACGTCATCCTCCAGATCGGCGCGGGGACGGGGCTGCTGTACCTCGTGCGCTGGTTCTGGTGGCGGGTCAACGCCTGGTGCGAGGTCGTGGCGATGGTCAGCTCCTTCCTCGTCTCGCTGGCGCTGCTCGTGCTCGCCAAGAACGGCGTGCACTTCAGCACGCACGTCGCCCTGCTCGTGACGATCGCCTGCACCACGGCGTGCTGGGTCGCCACGGCCTACCTGGGGCCCCAGACCGACCGCCAGGTCCTGGTCTCCTTCTTCACGAAGGTGCGGCCGTTCGGCCCGGGCTGGCGGCTCATCCGCGAGGAGGCAGGCCTCGGCGAGGACGCCGCCCGCACGGCGGGGGACAACATCCCGCTCGCCCTCGTCGGCTGGTTCACCGGCTGCACCACGATCTGGGCCGCGCTCTTCACGGTCGGCAACTTCCTGTACGGGCGGACCGGCGCCGCGCTCGTCTGCCTCGCGGTCTTCGCGCTGGCCGGCTTCGTCCTGCTGCGGGTGGTCACCCGGCTGTGGCAGGCCCCAGGGGCGGGTGCCACGGCGCCGGAGATCGCCTAGAATCGGCGCAGGGATTCCCCCGGGAGGATGAATGCAGATGAGAAGCCTCGGCCTTTTTGCGCTCGCGGCGACGCTCGGAGCCGCGAGCGTCGCGCTGACCGCGGACGATCCGGCGGTGGCGCGCCATCACGCGATGGAGCAGGTGGGCGACGCGATGAAGACGCTCGGCGGCATGGCCAGGGGCCAGGCGCCGTTCGCCGCGGCCACGGTGAAGCAGAACGCGACGACGATCGCCGAGCGGCTCGGCGAGAGCGCGGCGCTCTTCCCGGCCGGTAGCGACAAGGGCACGACCCGCGCCAAGGCCGAGATCTGGGCGAACAAGGCCGACTTCGACAAGATCATGGCCGACGGCAAGGCCGCGGCCACTGCGCTCGCGGCGGTGACGGACGAGGCGGCCTACCGGCCCGCGCTCGGCGCGCTCGGCCAGAACTGCAAGGCCTGCCACGACAAGTACCGCGCGCCGGAGAAGTGAGCCGGCGTTCGCTCGGACGAGCGGCGGCCGTCGTCCTCTCGGGG
>JBGASI010000390.1:0-9603 GCA_044229815.1 Vicinamibacteria bacterium
TACCGCGGGCTCGACTGGCGGCTGCTGGTCGTGGACGGCGCCGCGGACGAGCACCCGAACGAGATCGCGCAGCGCATCGCGTCGCTCGCGATCGAGCGCGCGGTGGACGAGGTCGTCCCGCGGCTGCCGCGCGACGCGCCGGCGAAGGCGCCGTGAGCCGGCGCGCGACGCTGCTGCTGGTGCTCGGCGCGCTTTCGCTGCAGGCCGGGCTCGCGATCGACGCGCTGCGCGGCAACGCGGCGACCTTCGACGAGGGCGCGCACCTGCCGGCCGGCTACACCTACCTCGCGCTCGGCGACCACCGCCTCAACCCGGAGCACCCGCCGCTCGTGAAGCTGCTGGCCGCCGCGCCGCTGCTGCTGGCGCGCCCCGTGCTGAAGGCGGACGACCGGGCCTGGGCGCAGGCGCGGCAGTGGGAGTTCGGCCAGCGCTTCCTGTACCGCTGGAACGACGCCGACCGGCTGCTGTTCCTCGGCCGGCTGCCGATCGTCGCGCTCGCCTCGTGCCTGCTGCTGGCCGTGTTCTTCGAGGCTCGCCGGCGCTTCGGCACGCTCGCCGGCGCTTCGGCCCTCGGCCTCGCGGCCCTCTCGCCGGACCTGCTCGGCCACGGGGGCCTCGTCACGACCGACGTCGGCTTCGCCCTCTTCTTCTTCCTCGCGGCCGTCACCTTCGCCCGGCTGCTCGACCGGGCCTCGCCCGGCCGGGCACTCGCCGCCGGCCTGGCGGCCGGGGCCGCGTTCGCGAGCAAGTTCTCCGCGCCCGTCCTCGTGCCGCTGCTGCTCCTTCTCGCGGCCGCCGCGGTCCTCGCGGGCGAGCCGATGGCCTGGCGCCTCGGCCGGCGCGAGGGCGAGCCGGCGGGGACGCCCGCCCGCGCGCGGCACGCCCTCGCCTGCCTCGCCGCCGTCGGGCTTCTCGCCTGGGCCGTGATCTGGGCCGCCTACGGCTTCCGGGCGGCGCTGTCCCCCGACCCGGGCGTGCGCGCCGCGGCGCTCACGGCGTTCGACGGGCAGGCCTCGACTCCCGCGCTGCGCCTCGCGGCGGCCGCCGCCAGGGCGGGGATCGTGCCCGAGGACTACGCCCGGGGCCTGGCGTTCGTCCTGGCCCACTCCGAGAGCCGGCCCACGTTCCTGCTCGGCGAGCTCTCCGACCGTCCGTTCGGCGCGTACTTCGCGGTGACGTTCCTGCTCAAGACCCCCGTGCCGCTGCTCCTGCTCGTCGCGCTCGCCCTGGTGCGCCTGCCCCGCCTGCGGCGCGGGGACGCCGTCTTCGTCTGGCTGCCGGTGCTCGTCTACGTGCTGCTCACGGCCACGCGCGGCCTGCAGATCGGACACCGCCATCTGCTGCCGGTCTACCCGTTCCTGTTCCTGGCCGCCGGCGAGGCGGCGGCGTCGCTCGCCGCCTGGCGCCGGCCCGCCGGCCTCGCGCTCGCGGCCGCGCTGGGTCTGTGGTACGCCGGTGGCACCCTGCGCAACCACCCGCACCACCTCGCGTACTTCAACGAGCTCGCGGGCGGCCCGGCGAACGGCTGGCGGCTGCTCGTCGATTCGAACCTCGACTGGGGCCAGGACCTCAAGCGCCTCGCGGAGTGGATGCGGCAGAACCGCGTGCCGCGCCTGAAGCTGTCGTACTTCGGCAGCGCCGACCCGGCCTACTACGGGATCGCCGGCGAGAACCTGCCCGGCTACCGCTCGCCCCACCCCGCGCACGTGACGCGCGCGATCGCCCCGGGGGATGTGCTCGCCGTCAGCGCGACCAACCTGCAGGGCGTCTACCTCGACCCCGAGGACCGGCCGCTGATGCAGCGGATCCGCCAGCTCGAGCCGATCGGCCGCGCCGGCTGGTCGGTCCTCGTCTACCGCGCCGACTTCGCCTGGCCGCCGCCGGCAGGGGGGGCGCCGTGAGCGGGCGAGCGCGGGCAGCGCTCGCGAACCTCGCCCTCGTCGTCGTGTCGTTGCTGCTCGCCGGCGGGGCGGCCGAGCTGGCCCTGCGGCTCACGGGCTTCGCGAGCGAGCGCCAGGTCGCGACGAGGCGCATCTACGACGCGCGCTGGACGACCCTGCTCGACTGCTACCCCTCGAACCCCCGAGGCTACTTCGACATCGACCTGCGCCGTCCCGAGAACGACGCGCTCTACCGCCCGCTCGCGCCGCACCGCTTCGACGCGCTGCAGCAGCACCACCCGTGGGCCGTGCTGTCCCGCTACAACGCGTTGCGCTTCCGCGACGCACCGGTCGGTCCCAGGCCGGCGGGGACGAAGCGCGTCCTCGTCTTCGGCGACTCGTTCACCGAGGGGCAGGGTGTGCGCCAGGAGGACACGGCCGCGCCGGTGCTGCAGCGGCTGCTCGAGGCCCGGGCCCCCGGCCGCTTCGACGTCCGCAACGCCGGCCGCCGCGGGCTCGACTTCCCGGAGCTGTTCGAGGCCTTCGAGCAGGCGCAGGCCTACGAGCCGGACCTCGTCGTCTACGCGCTGGTGCTCAACGACGCGGTGCAGCCCCCCGAGTTCCGCGCGCGCCAGCGTTTCGTCAACGACTGGATCCTCGATCGCGAGCACCCGCCCGACGAGGCCGAGCCCGTGTTCCCCCTGCTGCGCCCCCGCCTGTTCGACTTCGTGGCCGGGCGCGTGGCGGCCTGGCGCGTGGGGCGCGAGACGACGCGCTGGTACCTCGACATGTGGAGCGACGCCAACCCCGGCTGGGCGCGCACGCAGGAGTACCTCGCGGAGATGGACGCGCGGCTGCGCCGGAAGGGGGCGCGCCTGCTCGTCGCCCCCTGGCCGCTCTTCGTGAGCCTCGAGTCGGGCTACCCCTTCGAGTCGGTGCACGAGACGCTGCGCCGCTTCTGCCTCGGCCGCGGGATCGCCTACCACGACCAGTTGCCGACCTTCCGTGGCCGGCGCACGAGCGCGCTGTGGGTGCACCCCGTCGACCGCCACCCGAACGAGATCGCGCAACGGCTGGCGGCCGAGTCGCTGCTGCCGGAGGTCGTCAGGCTCTCCGAGCGCTGAGCGGCCGAGGTCCGCCGACGCGCCTCGCGCGCGGCATGTGCTAGTCTCAACGAACCGCTGGCGGCGTCGCCGGCACCCCCAAGCATGATCCAGCGCGAGATCCTCGACAACGGCCTCACCCTGATCACCGAGACGATGCCCCAGCTGCGCTCGGTCGCGATCGGGGTCTGGCTCAAGAAGGGCAGCCGGCACGAGAGCGAGGCGCTGAGCGGCGTCAGCCACTTCATCGAGCACATGGTCTTCAAGGGCACGAAGACCCGCTCGGCCGAGCGGATCGCCGCCGAGGTCGACTCGATCGGCGGCTACATGGACGCCTTCACGGCCAAGGAGTACGCCTCCTTCCACCTCAAGGTGCTCGACGAGCACCTGCCGCTCGCCGTCGAGATCCTGGGCGACGTCGTGCAGAACCCGCTGTTCGATCCGCTCGAGATGGCCAAGGAGAAGAAGGTCATCTTCGAAGAGATCAACATGGTCGAGGACACGCCCGACGACCTGGTGATGGAGAACTTCTGCGAGTCGTTCTGGCCCGATCACCCGCTGGGCCGGCCGATCCTCGGCACGAAGAAGACGGTCGGTGGCTTCCGGCGCGACGACCTCGCCGAGTACTTCGAGCGGGTCTACCACCCGAAGAACATCGTGATCGCGGCCGCCGGCCGGCTCGACCACGCGCGGACCGCGCGGCTCGTGCGCCGGCACTTCTCCGGGTTGCGGCGCGGCGACGGCTCGACGAAGGCCTCGCGCCCGCCGAAGGCGGTCACCCGCACGGTCGCGCGCTCGAAGCGCGAGCTCGAGCAGGTGCACCTGTGCCTCGGCACGCGCGCGCTGCCGCAGGGCCACGGCGAGCGCTACACCGGCTTCGTGCTCAACACCGTGCTCGGCGGCTCGATGTCCTCGCGGCTGTTCCAGAACGTGCGCGAGAAGCGCGGGCTCGTCTACTCGATCTCCTCCGGCATCGCCGCCTACTCGGACGCCGGGCTGCTGACGATCTACGCCGGCACCGGGCTCGAGTCCGCGCCCGAGGTGATCCGCTTGACGCTCGACGAGCTGCGGCGCCTGTGCGGTGAGCGCCTGCCCGAGGAGGAGCTGCGGCGGGCCAAGGACCACATCAAGGGCGGCCTCGTGCTCTCGCTCGAGAGCAGCGGCTCGCGGATGAGCCACCTGGCGCGCCAGGAGATCTACTTCGGCCGCCAGACCCCGCTCGACGAGATCCTCGAGGGGATCGAGCAGGTGAGCGCCGCCCACGTGCGCAGGCTCGCCCGCCAGCTCTTCCGTGGCCGCGTCGCGGCCAGCGTGCTCGGCAACCTGCGCGGCTGGCGGCCGCGCGAGCAGGACCTCGTCGTCTGAGCGGCGCGGGCTAGCGCCTCGGGATGCTGCGCTTCCGCGTGCTGGGCTCCGGCAGCGACGGCAACGCCACCCTGGTCGAGGCCGGCGGCACGCGCGTGCTGCTCGACGCCGGCCTCGGGCCGCGGCAGCTCGTCGAGCGCCTGCAGTCGGCGGAGGTCGACCCCGCCTCGCTCGCGGCCGTCCTCGTCTCCCACGAGCACGGCGACCACGCGCGCGGCGCCGCGGCCTTCTCGCGCAAGTGGGGCGTGCCGCTCGTCGGCACCCGCGGCACCTTCGGCGCGGCGGGCTTCGACCCCGCGCGGCTGCCCGAGCTGCAGCCGATCGAGCCGGGCGAGACGCGCGAGATCCGCTCGCTGAGCGTGCGCGCGATCGCCGTGCCGCACGACGCGGCCGACCGACCTCGGCCACCTCTCGCGGGGCCTCGTCGACGCCTTCTCCGGTTGCGACGCGGTGCTCGTCGAGTCGAACTACGACCCGGCCATGCTGCGCGACGGGCCCTACCCGTGGTCGCTCAAGGAGCGCATCCTCTCGCCGTTCGGGCACCTCTCGAACGGCGACGTGGGGCGGCTGCTCGAGAAGGGGCTCGGCGAGGGCTGCCGGCGGGTGGTGCTCGCGCACCTCTCGCGCCGGAACAACCACCCGGAGCTGGCCCTGTTCGCGGCCGAGGAGGCCCTGGCGCGCGGCGGCCGCAAGGCGGTGCAGCTGACGCTCGCCGGGGTGCACGGGACCGACTGGATCACCGTGCGCAAGCCCCGCGCCCCGGAGAGCGCCGGGCCCCCGGGCAGCCAGCTGCGCCTTTTCTGAGCTACGCTGGCGTTCGTGCTCCCGCGGCCCTTCGCCCTCGTCGTCGCGGCGCTTCTCGCCGCGGCCTGCGCGCGGCCCGTCCAGCGTAGCGGCGGCCACGGCGCGGGCGCCGGGAGTGACCCGGTCCCGCCGCTCGTGCAGGAGCCGGCGTCCGTCGCCGCCGAGGGCACGCTGCCGCTCGCGGCCGTCTTCCCGACCCTCGGCCGCTACTCGGTCTCGGGCCTGCAGTCGCTGAAGGGCGCGCAGCTCGCGGTCGAGGACCTCAACCGCGCCGGCGGGATCCACGGGCGGCCCCTGCGCCTGGCCGTGTACCGCACCGGCAGCTACTTCGTGGACGCGCACGAGGCCGCCGTGCGGGCCGTGGCGGCGGGGGCGCTCGCGGTCGTCGGTTCGAACTCGAGCGAGCTGTCGCAGGCGGTGGCCGAGGAGACGGAGGCGCGCGGCGTGCTGCAGGTCTCGAACGTCTCGACGGCCGCGGACCTGACCTGGGACCCGGCCACCGGCGTCGAGCGGCCGTTCGTCTTCCGCATGTGCGCGACCGACGACGTGATGGGGGCCCTGCTCGCGGGCTTCGCGCGCGACCGGCTCGGCGCGCGCCGTGCCGCCGTGCTCTACGAGGTCGGCCGTCCCTACAGCGCGCGGCTCGCGCGCAGCTTCGTGCGCGGCTTCAGCGACAGCCAGGCCGGCCGTGTCGCGACCGAGGTGCACTACCTCGCGCTCGAGACCGACTTCCGCCCGCAGCTGCGGCTCGTGAAGGAGTTCCGGCCCGACGTCGTGTTCGTGCCCGGCTCCTTCCCCGACGCGACGCTCGTCGCGGTGCAGGCCCGCGCGCTCGGCGTTCGCGCCACCTGGCTCGGCGGCGACGCCTGGTCGAGCCCGTTCCTGTTCCAGCGCGGCGCGCCGCCCGGCCCGGCCTACTACGTGGAGCTGTGCTCGCCGGCGCCGGAGTTCGACAGGCGCTACGTGGCGAGCGTCGGCGCCGAGCCTCCCGGCTGCCGGGCGGTGCTCGCCTACGACGCCGTGCGCGTGATCGCGGCCGGGCTGCGCTCGCTCGGCCGGCTCGACGACGCCGCGCTGACGAGCGGCCTCCCGGCCACGCGGCGCCGGCTTCGCGACGCCGTCGCGCGCGCCGAGGTGGACGGCATCACGGGGCGCGTCCGCTTCGACGTGCACGGGAACCGCCGGCAGGGCGTCGCGCTCTACGCGGTGGAGTCGACGCCCGAGGGGCCGCGCGCGCTGGTGCGCGGCTGGCTGGGGGAGCCGTGAGCGGCCTGCTGCAGAGGCTGCGCGACCTGAGCCTGCACGGCAAGGTGACCCTCAGCCTGGGCGTCATCTTCCTCGGCAGCCTGGCGGCCCTGCTCCTGGCGCTGACGCCGGTGCTGGGCGAGCAGCGCCAGCGGCTGATCGAGCAGGACCGCCGGCTGCTCTCGACCCTGCGCCGCAACTACGAGCGCGACTTCATCTACGACCAGCTGTCGCACAACCGCGAGTCGCTGGCCGTGCACCTGGCCGACCTCGCGGGCCAGGAGGGCATCGTCTGGACGAGCGTCGAGGCGCTCGAGCTGGACCTCGGCGCGACCGCGGACGCCGTCACCATCCGGCGCCTCGTCGGCGAGGAGGCCGTGCCCTTCCTCGGCCAGCCGGGCGTCGTGCTGCTCGTCGACCAGGAGGGCGAGGCCGACCTCGTCGGCCCCGGTGGCCGTCCGCTGCTGGCCGGTCAGAAGGTGCGGCGCGAGGCGGTGGGCTCGGGCCCCGTGCCGCTGCCCGGCCGCGACCAGTTCCGCGAGGCCTCCTTCGGCGGGCAGAGCGTGCTCGCCCTCGTCTCGACGCTGTCGGCCGCCGGCGAGCCCTACGGCCGGCTGCAGATCCTCAAGAGCCTGGCGCCGCTCGAGCGCGGGGAGGCGACCACCCGCCGGGTCCTCTACGGCGGCGTCACGCTGTCCTTCGTGCTGGTGCTGCTGCTGCTGAACCTGCTGCTCTCGCGCATGGTGCTGCGGCCCGTGCGCCGGGTGCAGGACGCGATGGCGCGCGCGGCGACCGGAGACCTGCAGGCGCGCCTGCCCGTGCACTCGCGCGACGAGGTCGGCACGATCGCCCTCTCCTTCAACCGCATGGTGGGCGAGCTCGAGGCGAGCCGGCGCGAGATCGAGGGCTACAGCCGCAACCTCGAGGGCATGGTCGGGGAGCGCACGGCCGAGCTGCGCGAGTCGCAGGGCTCGCTGCTCGCGCTCAAGAACCACCTGTCGACGGTGATCGCGACCGTCGGCACCGGCGTCTTCTCGCTCGACGAGGCGGGGCGCGTCGAGACCTTCAACGAGCGGGCGGGCGAGATCCTGGGCGTCTCGCCCGAGGAGGTCCGCGGCCGCAGCCTCGAGCAGGCGCTGGCGGGCGAGCCGCTGGCGCGGCTGCTGGCGGCGGTCGAGCCCGTGCGCGCGGGCCAGGAGGCCCGGCGCGAGGCGCAGGTGTCGTGCGACCTGCCGCAGGGCCGCCGCGCGCTGTCGGTCGTGGCCTCGGTGCTCGTGGGCGAGGCCCGGCGGCCGATCGGCACCGTGGTGGTGATCGAGGACCTCACCCAGATCCTGGCGACGCAGCGGCTCGAGGCCTGGAAGGAGGCCGTCGAGCGCGTGATCCACGAGATCAAGAACCCGCTGACGCCCGTCGGGCTCGCGGCCGACACGCTCAAGACCGCCTGGTCGCGCGACCCGGCGCGCTTCGCCGACCTGTTCCCGCCCGCGATCGACATGATCCAGGGCGCGGTGCGCGACCTCAAGGAGCTGATCGGCGAGTTCTCCCGCTTCTCGCGGCTGCCGCCGATGCGCGCGGAGCGGCTGGACCCGAACGCCCTGGTGCTCGAGGCGCTCGCGCCCTACACCCAGGCGCCGGCCGAGACCGTGAAGGTGCGGCTGGAACTGGCCCCGGCCGCCCCGGAGGTGGAGGCCGACGCGGACCAGATCAAGCGCGTGCTGCTCAACGTCATCAACAACGCGCTCGAGGCCATGGCCGAGGGCGGCGGCGAGCTGCGCCTGCGCACCGCCGCCGAGGACGGCGGGCTGACGATCCGCGTCGAGGACGACGGGCCCGGCGTCACGGACGTCGAGCGGATCTTCGAGCCGCACTACACGACGAAGGTGAAGGGTACCGGCCTCGGCCTGGCGATCGCGCGCCAGATCGTCGAGGAGCACGGCGGCACGATCCGCGCGGAGAGCGCCCCCGGCCAGGGCACGAGCGTGCGGATCCACCTGCCCGCCGCCCCCGCCCGCCCGACGCCGCGCTGAGCGGCTACACCACCTCGATCGCCGGGTAGGCCGGCTCCCACATCGCGGCGGCCACCGCCTCGGCAGGGTCCTCCGGGACGTGGCGGGCGACGCCGTCGGCGATGGCCTGCTTCACCACCGCCTCGGCCACGCGCACGGTGACCTGGCGCAGCGCGGCGACCCGCGGGAACAGGCTGCCCGCGGTGCGGTCGTCGTCGGAGAGCGGGCCGGCCAGCGCGTCGGCGGCCGCCGCGAACATCGAGTCCGTCACCTCGCGCGCCTCGCTGACGAGGACGCCGAGGCCGACGCCGGGGAAGACGAAGGCGTTGTTGCCCTGGCCGATGCGCACCGGCCGGCCGTCGACGCTCACCGGCTCGAATGGGCTGCCGGTCGCCATCAGCGCGCGGCCCTCGGTCCACGCCATCACGTCCGCCGGCTTCGCCTCGGACGAGCTGGTCGGGTTGGACAGCGGGAAGACGACCGGCCGCTGCACCGCGGCGGCCATCGCGCGCACCACCGCCTCGTCGAACAGGCCGGGCACGCCCGAGACGCCGACCAGCACCGTCGGCTTCACGGCCTTCACCACCTCGAGCAGCGAGGAGCCGGCGCGCAGGCCGTGCGCGCCCGCCAGCGCCGCGGGCCAGGCGATGTCGCGGCGGTACTCGTCGGTCGCGTCGACCACCAGGCCCTTCGAGTCGAGCATGGCGACGTGCGGCCGCAGGGCCTCGCCGGCGAGGCCCTCGCGCTCGAGCGCGCGACGGAACAGCCGCGCGATGCCGACGCCCGCCGCGCCGGCGCCCGCGATCACCAGGCGCTCCTCGGCGAGCCGCCGGTCGGCCGCGCGCGACGCGGCGAAGATGCCGGCCACGGCCACCGCGGCCGTGCCCTGGATGTCGTCGTTGAACGAGGGCAGCTCCTTGCGGTAGCGCTCGAGCAGCCGGAAGGCGTTCCACTGCTTGAAGTCCTCCCACTGCAGCAGCGCCTTCGGGAAGCGCGCCTTCACGGCGTGCACGAACTCGTCGACGATCGCGTCGTAGGCCTCGCCGCGCAGCCGCGGCTGGCGCCAGCCGATGTAGAGGTCGTCGCCGAGCAGGTCCTTGTTGTCGGTGCCCACGTCGAGGCTGATCGGCAGCGTCTGCGCCGGGTGGATCCCCGCCGCGCCCACATAGAGCGCCAGCTTGCCGACCGGGATGCCCA
>JBGASI010000391.1:0-4900 GCA_044229815.1 Vicinamibacteria bacterium
CGGCGCCCGAGTCCACCGCGGCGCGGTCGGCCTCGGGCAGCGCGGTGTAGGCCTTCGCGGCCTCGCTGTAGGCCGCCTGGTGCAGCGCCAGCGAGCGGAGCAGGTTGACGCCCGCGATCTGCGGGTCCTGCGGCGCGTACGCGGTCGACTTCTCGAACAGCTTGACCGCGTCCTCCGGCTTGCCGTTCTTCTGCTCGTTGAGGGCCAGGATCTGGCTCATCCACGACAGTGTCGCGTTCTTGTCGAAGCTCTGCACGCCGGCCAGCGTCTTGCCGGCCTCGATCATGGAGATGCCCTTCTTCGCGAGCTCGACGCCCGCGGCCGCGTTGTCGTACACGGGCGGGTTCGAGAGCATCTCGCGCCGCAACTGCGAGGCCATCGCGTACACGACGTTCAGGTTCTCGGGGTCGCCCGCCAGGATGTCCTTGCCGACCGCCAGCATCTGCGCCGTCTGCTTGGCCTTGATCGCCGCGTCGAGCGCGCCCATCTGGGCGGTGCCGAGCCACTTCTTCATGAAGTCGGCGTACTGCCCCGTCGGGTACTTGGCGAGGTAGTCGCGGCCGGCCGCGATGGCCTTCCCGGTGTCGGCGGCCTGGCTTGCATCGTGCCAGGCGCGATAGGCCGAGCCCTCGTCCTGGACGACATCCTGGGCCGCCGCCGGGGAGGCGGCGGCGAGCGCGAGGGCGAAGAGCACGAGGGCGCTGGCGTTCGCCAGGGCGCGGAATCTGCGAATGGGCACGGTCAAGCCTCCTGTGGTCCAGTCATCCGACGCCGCCGGGGTGCGGCAGGGAAACGTCACAGTTTACCCGGCGCCCGCGGCCGGTCAACCTACAATGGGTCGCCACGGGAGGGACTGGGGGACCTTGGACACCGGCCTGCGCGGACGCCTCGTCGCCGGTTTCGTCGTGCTGACCCTCGTCTGGGGCACGACCTGGGCCGCGATCCGCGTCGGCCTGGCGGGGGTGCCGCCCTTCACCGGCGTCGCCCTGCGTTTCTCGCTTGCGGGGGCCCTGCTGTTCTTCATCGCCCGGCGTCTCGGGGTGCCCCTGGGGCGCGGTGGCCGCCGCGAGTGGCTGCTGTGGCTGTCGAACGGCGTCCTCTCGTTCTGCGTCTCCTACGCCGTCGTCTACTGGTCGGAGCAGTACATCCCGTCCGGCCTGGCCGCCGTCCTCTTCGCCACCCACCCCCTCTTCGTGGCCGCGCTCGCCCACTTCGTGCTGCCGGGCGAGCGGCTCACGGCGCCGGCGGTGGCCGGGCTCGCCTTCGGCTTCGCCGGCGTGGCGCTGATCTTCTCGGACGACCTGCGGCTGCTCGGCGGCGGGCAGGTGCGCACCGCCGCGCTGGTGATGCTCCTCTCGCCGCTCGCCTCGGCCGTGTCCGGCGTGCTGATCAAGCGCTGGGGCTCCGGCGTGCACCCGCTCTCGCTCGGGGCCGTACCGATGCTGCTGTGCGCGGTCGTGCTGACGCCGGTGGCGCTCGTCGTCGAGCGCGACCTGCCGATCGTCCTCGACGCCCGTTCACTCGGCGCGCTCGTCTACCTGGCCGTCTTCGGCTCGGCGCTCACCTTCACGGTGTACTACTGGATCCTCGCGCGCGTCAGCGCGACCTTCGTCGCGCTCAGCTCCTACCTGATCCCGATCGTGGCGGTGGCCGTCGGCGTCCTGCTGTTCGACGAGCCGCTGCGGCCGCGCCTGCTCGCGGGCTCGGCCCTGGTTCTAGCCGGTGTCGGCCTCGTCTCGCTCCTGCGCGCGCGCAGCCGGCCGCGTTCCTAGCGCCGGGCCGGCGCGGCGGCCCCGGCCGGGCCGACGATCGCCTGGTACGCGAGCGCCCGGAAGCGGCGGTGCAGGTCGGAGCTGCCGGCCGGGAGCAGCTGCGTCATGATCACCGCGACCAGCTTCTCCTTCGGGTCCACCCAGTAGTTCGTGTGGTAGGCGCCGCCCCAGCCGAAGGCCCCGAGCGAGCCGTGGCGACCGCTGCGGCCGACGTCCTCGGTCACCTCGAAGCCGAGGCCGAAGCCGAGCCCCGCGTTGGCCGGCGAGGCGTCGGCGAACAGCGTGCCGACGTGGTTGACGGTCATCAGCTCGACCGTCTTCGGGCTCAGGATGCGCACGCCGTCGAGCTCCCCGCCGTTCTCCAGCATCTGCAGGAAGCGCGCGTAGTCGCGGGCCGTCGAGAGCAGCCCCGCGCCGCCCGCGTGGGCGACGCGCGGGCCGTCGACGTAGTGGCCCTGGCCGGTCTTCGGGTCGGTCGCGCGCTCGATCCCGCCGCCGTCCTTCGCGGCGTAGACGACCGCCAGACGTTCTTTCTGCGCGGGCGGGAGGTAGAACTGCGTGTCGACGAGGCCGAGCGGAGCGCTGATGCGCTTCTGGATGAACTCGGCGAGCGTCTGCCCGGAGATCTTCTCGACCACCACGCCCAGGATGTCCGTGTTGTAGCCGTAGACGTACTTCTCGCCCGGCTGCGAGTCCATCGGCAGTGCGGCCATCCGCTCGACGACGGCGGAGACCGGCTCGCTGCGGTCCGCGAAGTACCAGCCCTGGATGCCTGCGGCCTTCCACTGCGCCGCCGCCGGCCCGAAGCCGTAGCTGATCCCCGCCGTGTGCGTCAGCAGGTCGCGCACCGTGATCTCGCGCTTGGCGGCGACCGCGCTCACCGGCGTGCCCTCGACCGCGCCGGCGGGCGGCGCGACGGCCACCGTCGTCTTCGCGAAGGCCGGGATGAAGCGGGACACGGGATCGGCGAGCGAGAGGCGGCCCTCCTCCACCAGGATCATGGCCGCGACGCTCGTCAGCGCCTTGGTCTGCGAGGCGATCCGGAAGATCGTGTCCTTCTTCATCGGCAGGCCGGCCTCGCGGTCCGCCTTGCCATAGGCCGCGTGGTGCACGATGCGGCCGTTGCGCATCACGAGCGTGACGAGACCGGCGACCCGGCCCTCGTCCACGTAACGCTGCATCCCGGCTTCGAGCCGCTGCAGCCGCTCGCTCGACAGCCCGACCGACTCGGGCGCGACGGGGAGCGGCGCCTCGGCCCGCAGCGCGGGGACGACGAGCAGCGCGAGGATGGCGCACAGCGCGAGCGCGAACAGCGGGCGGCGGAACGTCGGTGTCATTCGGACCTCCAGGTCGGGCGGAATGCTATCAGGGCGTGGCGGGCGACGCCCCGCGCCGGGGAGCGGCCCAGGCCTGGGCGGCGAGCGCGGCCAGGATCGGGAAGCAGACCACGACGTAGCGCGGCTCGGGACCGGGCATCCGCGTGAGGAGCGCCGTGCGCAGGAGCAGCCACGCGCCGAGGGCCCAGGCGCCGGTGCGCCAGCCCGCCCGCCACGCGCCGAGGGCCGCCAGCACCAGGTAGACGAGGTTGAGGGCGAACAGCGTCGCCGACACCGAGAAGTCGACCGGGTCGTCCTCCCAGGCGGCGGCGAGGGGCAGCAGCTGGCCGGAGTAGGGCAGCAGGTCGACGCGCGGGCTGAGCCACATCGCGGGGATGCGCCGCAGCGGGACGACAAGCCACGTGCGCAGGGGGTGCCGCGCGGTGCGCTCGCGCGCCAGCTGAGCGAAGGCGCCGTCGAGGTCCGCGTCGAGCGTGAAGTCCCGGTTGTGCCGCGCGAAGAGCGCCGCGACGCGGGCCTTCTCCTCGGGGCTGTCGCAGGCGGAGGGCGGCAGCGCGGCCACGTCGAGCGCCTCGTCCTCGACCTTGAAGGAGATCGCGTAGATCTCGGGCACCGTCGTCAGCCAGGTGTCGGTCCAGGCGTTGAAGCCGACGGGCGCCGTCTCGCCGGGCAGGTTGGCCGCCATCGGGGGGAGCAGCTGCGGGCTGCCGAGCACCAGCGCGTTGCGCGCGACCCAGGGCGCGAGCGCGAGGGCCAGGCCGGCGCCGAGCGCGAGCCCGGTCCGCGCGAGGCGCGGCCAGTCGGCCGGCCGGCGCCACCACAGGGCGAGCACCAGGCCCGTGGCGACGAGCAGGAGCGGCGTCTCGGGGCGGAAGTAGCAGCCGAGGCCGGCGGCGGCGCCCGCGGCGACGAGCCACGCGAGCGAGCTGTGGTCGCGGTCGCCCGCGTTCTCCGCGCGGCGCAGGCCGGCGAACGCGAGCGCGAAGGCGCCGGTGGTGAAGAAGGCCCCGGGCGTCTCGGCCAGGATCGCGCTCGCGTAGTTCGCGCAGAACGGGCACAGCGCCGCCAGCCAGAGGCCGGCGAGGAAGGCCCGCCGGCGGCGCTCGGGCGCGGCCAGCAGCCCCGCGACGAGCCCGGCCAGCAGGCAGGTCAGCGTGTCGAGGACGGCCTGCGCGACGCGCACGGGCTGGAAGCCCGGGCCGAAGAGCGCGTGGCAGGCGGCCAGGAACGCCGGATAGCCGGGCATGCGCACGTTCACCGGCGTCAGCTGTCCGTCCACCTCGAGCGCGTAGGCCCCGTGCGCCCCGATGTTGCGGGCGAGCGCCTCGTACAGCGGTGTGTCGCCGGCCTCGAACGGGTAGGCGCTCACCAGCCACAGGCGCAGCGCGAGGCCGACCGCCAGGGCCGCACCGCCCGCGACCCATGCTCTCCTGCCCGCCGTTGACAGACCCATGACCGTCCCGTAGCTTGATCCACCGAGTGGACACACACAAGCCCGTCTTCTTCGACGAACGGCGCCGGCGCTGGCGGCGGGCGCGCCGGATCGGGGAGATCGCCGGGGTCCTCCTCACCGTGCTCCTGCTCGTGTTCCTGGCCAACGTCGCGCGCCGGCCGGACCTGCCGCGCCTGATGCTGCCCGACGCCCGGCCGGGCCTGCACTCCGTGCGCGAGCCCGCTCGGGCCGCGGCCCCGAGGCGCCGCCCCGGCCGGCTCAAGCGCGTGCTGCCGCGGGCGGCGCCCGGCGCCGTCGTGGACCCGCTGCGGGCGGCCTTCTACGTGAGCTGGGATCCG
>JBGASI010000392.1:0-6850 GCA_044229815.1 Vicinamibacteria bacterium
GCGGCGGCCGCCGCGTTGTCGAAGACGGCCGCCTCGATGGGCTGCGGCGTCCCCTTCCGCAGCAGGTGCGGCGCGGCGACGTCGTCCGCCGGCGGCGAGGCCGCCGCGGTCGTGCGCGACATGCCGAGCGGGTCGAGCAGGCGCGCGCGCACGAAGTCCTGCCAGGGGCGCCCGCTGACGGCCGCCAGCACCTCGCCGGCGGCGACGAACATCACGTTGTTGTAGGCGTAGCGGCTGCGCAGGCTGGTGGCCGGCTTCAGCCAGCGGATGCCCCGCACGATCTCGCTCCGGCTGAAGGTCGTCTCCGGCCACCACATCAGGTCGCCCTCGCCGAGGCCCAGGCCCGCGCGGTGGGTGACCAGGTCGCGCACGGTCACCTCGCGCGTGAGCCACGGGTCGTACATCTGGAACTCGGGCAGGTGCTTCGTGACGGGGTCGTCCCAGCCGAGCCGGCCCTCTTCCACCAGGAGCGACAGCGCGGCGCAGGTGAAGGCCTTCGTGTTCGAGGCGATCCCGAACAGGCTGTCGGCATCGACCGCCGCCGGCTCGCCGAGGCGCCGGACGCCGTAGCCCTTCGCGAGCACCACGGCGCCGTCCTTCACCACCGCCAGCGCGAGGCCCGGCACCTGCAGCTCGCGCATCACCCGCGCGACGTGCGCGTCGAGGTCCGCGAGCGGCGGCCGGGCGCCGGCCGCCTTCGGCTTCGCCTGGGCCGGCGCCACGAGCAGGCAGGCCGCCGCCAGCAGGGGGAGAACGAGCGCCTGGCGCCCGCATCGACGCGTCGGATGGTGCTGCATCCTCCCGCTCCTCTCTGTCTACTCCGTGACGATCTCGAAGTCGATCCACTGGCGGGCCGTGCGGCCCCCGCTCCCCGCATCGACCACCGCCACCTCGAGCGTGTAACTCCCGGGCTCGAGCTCGGGACCCAGACGCAGGCGTCCGACCACGGCCAGCCGCCGGGGATCGCGCTGGCCGGCGCCGTCGAAGGGCAGGGCCGCAGGCTGGTACACCGCGACGTTGTCGCGGTAGACGGTGGGCCGCACCTCCAGCAGGGAGCCGGCTTCGTAGGCGAAGAGCGCGTAGGTGACCGTGGCCCCGGCTCGAAAACGCCGAACGGCAGCGGAGGCATCGGGATCGGCCGTCTCCCCCGCCGCGGCCGCGTCCATGGCGATCCCGGAGAGCACGAGCCGCCCCTTCTTGAAGACGGGCACCTCGACGAACTGGCTGGCCGAGCCGAGCCGTCCGCTCGCCTTGTCCTGCACGGCCGCGCGCACCTGGTAGCCCCCGGGTCGCGCCACGGGCGTCTCGAAGGAGTAGACGAGGCCGCCCCGCAGCGTGGCCTCGAACGCCTCGGGCCGGATGCCGAGGCGATGCCCTCGGCCCACGCTGCCAACCGCGCGGCCGTCCGCCCCGAACACCAGGGTCACGAGCTGCAGGTCCGCCTCCCGCGAGCCGTCGGGGCGCTCGACGAACGTGAGGCCCCTGGCCTCGATGTGCAGGAGCGAGCGGACGAAGGAGCCGCGCTTCGCCTCGTGCTCGAAGATCGTGGTGAGCCGCAAGCCGAGGTCCGGGGCGGAGAACGGGGACTGGGCCGCCGCCACCAGCCGCTCGACCGGGTCGCTGGGCTCCAGCCGCTCCTGTGATGCGGAGACGGAATAGAAACCGCGGCGGGAGCGGACGCGCAGGCCGGGACGCCGGGTCGTGACCTTGATGCGGTGGTAGGCCGCGCCCTTCTGCCCGGGTCGGGAGACCTGGTCGGGGCTGTAGCCGATCAGGTAGTAGCCCTGCTGGTCGTCGAGGACGCGCGTGATGGCCCCGCGCAGGTCGTTGGAGTCCACGAGCAGCAGGCCGCCCGTGTCGGCGGCCAGGCTCGACAGGCCGGCGCGCATCTCGGACTCGGACCGGAGGTTGCGCAGCGCCTTGAGCCCGCTGGGGTCGAAGGCGTAGATCACCACCGAGGCGCGGTTCGCGAGCTCGGTCAGGGCGCGGACGGCATCGAAGGCGCGCGAGCGGTCGCCCATCTCGTCGTACTGGGCGAAACCCTCGGAGACGAGCACGATCGACTTGCGTCCCGGCATCCGCAGCAGACCGTCCAGCACGAAGCGGACCGCGCCGAGGCTGCCGCTCGTCAGGTGGAGCTGGCGGTCGCGCTCCCTGGCGGTCAGGAACGCCTGCGTGCCGGCCTGGAAGGCGGCCCCGGCCGCCGCCGCGCCCTGACCCGGCCCGCCGGAGGCCCCACCTCCCGAGTCGCCGCCCCCGTGTGGCCCGGGCATGGAGAATGCCGCGACCGACCCGCGCGCCAACTGGTTGATGCGAATGCCCTCGACCACCGCGTGCAGCAGGCGGCGGTCGCGCGTGAACTGCTGGAGCGCGCCCATGCCGGCGCTCGTCCGCACGATGGCAGCGAGGTCGCCGGGCCGGAGCTGGCGATCGACGAAGTCGTGCAGGGCGCTGCGCACCCGGACCAGGCTCTCGAAGCTCAGCCCGAGATCGTCGACCACCACGGCCATCGTGCGACGCACCGCCTGGCGCGGGGGCAGTCCCAGCAGGGGCGTCGCGGCGGCCTGCTCCTCCGCCGGCGTGTCGGGCCTCAGGTAGGTGCAGTTGCTGATGGCCTGCTTCCGGCCGTCCTCCTCGATCTCGAAGTCGGAGGCCCCGAGGTCCGTCACGTAACGGCCGTCCGGGTCCACGACGACGGCGTCGGCCTGGACCACCTCGACGGCGGTCCCGATGACGGGCGTCTGCGGGACGGCGGGCTTGCGCTCCTGGGCGTCTCCGGCCAACGCCAGGACCAGCGCAACCGGCGCTCCAGGGCCGCGCACGTCCGCTCCTAGGGCCGCACGACCCCGAGGGCCCGGCCGACCTTCGTGAACGCCGCCACCGCGCGGTCGATCTGGTCCGGGCTGTGCGCCGCCGAGAGCTGCACGCGGATGCGCGAGAGGCCCTTCGGCACGACCGGGAAGAAGAAGCCCTTCACGTAGACGCCCTCGTCGAGCAGCGCGCGCGCGAAGCGCTGGGCGAGCGGCGCGTCGTCGGGGGCGAAGCGCGAGAACATGATCGGCACGATCGGGTGGACGCCGGGCTTGATCTCGAAGCCCGCCGCGCTCATCCGCTCGCGGAAGGCCCTGGTGTTGGCCTCGAGCCGGTCGCGCAGCTGCGTGCTCCCGGTCAGCAGCTCGAGCGCGCGCAGGGTGGCGGCCGCGATCGACGGCGCGAGCGAGTTCGAGAACAGGTAGGGCCGGCTGCGCTGGCGCAGCAAGCCGATCACCTCGCGCGGGCCCGCCGTGCAGCCGCCGAGCGCGCCGCCGAGCGCCTTGCCGAAGGTGGTGGTGATGACGTCGACGCGGCCGCCGACACCGTGGTGCTCCCAGGTCCCGCGGCCGGTCTTCCCCATGAACCCGGTGGCGTGCGAGTCGTCCACCAGCAGCGTGGCCTTGTACTTCTCCGCCAGCTCGCAGATCTGGGGCAGCGGGGCGACCGTCCCGTCCATCGAGAACACACCGTCCGTCACGACCAGCCGGAAGCGCTGCGCCTGCGCCAGCGCCAGCTTCGCCTCGAGGTCGGCCATGTCCGCGTTCGCGTAGACGTAGCGCTGCGCCTTGCACAGCCGCACGCCGTCGATGATCGAGGCGTGGTTGAGCTGGTCGGTGAGGATCGCGTCCTCGGCCCCGAGCAGCGGCTCGAAGACGCCCCCGTTCGCGTCGAAGCAGGCGGCGTAGAGGATGGCGTCCTCCATCCCGAGGAACGCGGCGATCCTCTTCTCGAGCTCGAGGTGGAGCGCCTGCGTGCCGCAGATGAAGCGCACGCTCGACATGCCGTAGCCCCACTCGTCGAGCGCGCGGCGCGCGGCGCCGAGCAGCTCCGGGTGGCTGGAGAGGCCGAGGTAGTTGTTGGCGCAGAAGTTGAGGACCGGCTGCGGCCGGCCAAGGACCCGGATCTCGGGGCCCTGCTCGCCGAGGATCGGCCACTCCTCCTTGAACAGGCCCTGCTGGCGGATGGCCTCGAGCTCGGCCGAGAGGTGGTCGCGGAAGGAAGGGTCCATGGGTGCCTCCTCGGCGATTCTAGCGTCCCTGCGGGCGCGGCCTCACTTCGCGCGCGCCGCCTTCACCCGGGCGCCGTCCTGGAGGTCGCGCAGCGTCTGCCAGGGGCCGGCCACGATCTCGCGCCCCTCGGCGAGCCCCTTCACCTCCATCTCGAGCCCGCCGATCATGCCGGCCTCGACCGGCAGGAAGCGCGCGACCCCGCCCTCGACGCCGAAGACGCCGGTCTTCTCCTGCCCCGGCGTCCCGCGCAGCACGACGGCCTGCAGCGGCACCGTCAGCGCGTCCTTCGCCTCGCCGACCAGGATCTCCGTGTCGCAGGTGAGCCCCGGCCGCAGGCCGGCGACGTCGCCCTTCACCCGCACCTTCACCTTGAACTCGCGGGCGGCCGCGCCGGCCCCCACGACCGGCAGCGCGCTGGCGCCCACCTCCACGACGGCGCCGGGCAGCTCCCGCCCGGAAAGCGCCTCGAGCGTCACCGTGGCGGGCTGGGCGACCTTCACCCGCAGCACGTCGGCCTCGGCCACCTTGACCTCGGCGTCGATCTCCGAGAGGTCGGAGATCGTCATCAGCGTCGTCCCGGGCATGTTCTGGATCCCGATCACGACCATCTCGCCCTCGCGCACGGGCAGGCGCGTCACGACGCCGTCCAGCGGGGCGACGATCTGCGTCTTGCCGAGGAGGTCGCGGGCGCGCGCGAGCTGGGCGCGGGCCTGGGCGGCGCGACGCGAGGCCGCGTCCACCTGGGCCTGCGTCGCGTCGGCGGCGGCGCGCTGCGTGTCGTAATCGCTCTGCGGCAGCAGGCCCTGGCCGCGCAGCTCACGCCCGCGCGCGAGATCCCGAGCCGCCTGCAGCGCGACGAGCTTGCCCATGACGGAGGAACCGATCTCGGCGTAGCGGACGGCCACGATCTCGCCGGAGGCGGTGACGGTCGAACGCAGGATCGGGCGGCGCGCGACCTTCTCGACCTCGACCTCGGCCACCGCGCCGCGGCGGCAGCCCGGGAGAACGGCGGCGAGGAGGAGGACGGCGGCGCTGAGGCGGAAAGCGTGGCGCGGGCTGGGGCGTCGCATCGCGCAGGAATGTAGCACGGCCGCTCGTAGCCTTCCGCCGGAGGCGGTATGCTCCCGGGCGCTCATGTCCATCGCCCCCAGGATCGCCGCGGCCCGCGAGTCGCTCGCGCAGGCGGCGCGCACCGCGGCCGCCCACCCCCTGCGCTCGGGGCTCGGCGCCCTCGCGATGGCCGTGGGTGTCGCGACGGTGGCGATCGTGATCTCCGGCCTGACCGGGCTCGCCGACTTCGCGCGCGCGACGGCGGCGCGCAGCTTCGGCTCGGACACCTTCGTGCTGGCCCGCATCGGCTCGCCCGGCACGCTCGGCCGCCGCGAGCTGCAGGCCAAGCTCGAGCGCAACCCGGTCGTGCGCCGCTCGGACGTGCGCTTCCTCGAGCGCTGGGCCGGCGACAGCGTCATCTACGCGCCGTCGTCGCAGGTCTCGGGCGAGGTGGTGGCGGAGGGGCGCAAGTTCGAGAACGCCGCGATCACCGGCACCGGCGCCGCGCTGGCCGACATCCGCGCGCTCGAGGTGGCCCACGGTCGCTTCCTCAGCCGCGACGACGAGACGCGCGCCGCGGCCGTGGCGGTGATCGGCAGGGACGTGGCCGATGCCCTCTTCCCCGGCCTCGACCCGCTCGGCCGCGCGATCCGCGTCGGCGGCCGGCGGCTCGAGGTGATCGGCGTGCAGGACCGGCTCGGCACCTCGGCCGGCCAGTCGCTCGACCGCTACGTCTGGCTGCCGCTGCCGACCCACGAGCGGATCTTCGGCGCGCCCGAGACGCTGCAGGTGTTCGCCCGCGCCCGCGACGTCGCGCTCACCACCGCGGCCGAGGACCGCACGCGCACCACGATGCGCGCGCGCCGGCGGCTGCGGCCCGGTGTCGCGGACAGCTTCGACATCCTGAGCCCCTCGGCCACCCGCAGCTTCGTCGCGTTCCTGACCGAGCGCGTGAGCGCGGCCGCGCTGCCGCTCTCGGCGATGGCGCTGCTCGCCTCGATCGTGGTGGTCACGAACACGACGCTCGTCTCGGTCACCCAGCGCACCCGCGAGATCGGGGTCCGCCGCGCGCTCGGCGCCACCCGCGGCCAGATCGTGCGCGAGGTGCTGCTCGAGTCGGCGCTGGTCGCGCTCGCCGGCGGCGCCGCGGGCCTGCTGGCGGTGTACGGCCTGCTCGCCGCCGTCCAGGCCTCGGCCGGGCTGCCGCTCGCGCTCACGCCGGCGACCGTCCTGTGGAGCGTCGGCGGGGCCGGGCTCTCCGGGATCCTGGCCGGCCTCTACCCCGCCCGCCGCGCCGCCCGCATCGACATCATCGCCGCCGTGAGGGCCGAGTGAGCCCGCTCCGGCGCGCCCAGCGCACCCTGCGCGACTGGCTGTCGCTCGGCGGGGACACCTGGCGCCTGGTGCACGACTCGGTGAAGGCCCACCCCCTGCGCTCGCTGCTGGCCATCCTCGGGATCGTGATCGGCATCGTCACGGTCGTGCTGGTGGCCTCGGTCCTGGCCAACGTCCGCAACCAGGTCGCCCTGCTGTTCCGCGAGCTCGGCACCGACAACGTGTTCGCCTACCACCGCAGCGGCGACCCGTACCAGCCCCCGTCCGAGAAGGAGGCCCGGCGCCTGCCGCTCGAGCCGGCGTTCGCGGAGGTGATCGCGCGCGAGGCCCACCACGTGCGCGACGTCGGGGTGCAGCTGATCGTGCCCCCGGTCGTGAACGGCCGCGCGCTGGTGGCGCGCGCCGGCGGCGCCGAGTCCGAC
>JBGASI010000010.1:0-22311 GCA_044229815.1 Vicinamibacteria bacterium
CTTTCGCCCGCGCTGCGGCGACGCGCCGAGGGCGCGCGGCGCGCGCCCGTCGTGAACTACTACACGCCGGCCGAGACCGGGCCGCTCGCCTGGGAGTGCTGCCGGCGCGGCGGCCGCTTCCACGTGCTCCTGCCGGACGTCTGGGTCGAGTCGCTCGACGGCGAGCTCGCCGTGACGCGGCTGCGCGCGAGCGTCCTGCCGCTCCTGCGCTACCTCCCGGGCGATCGCGGGGAACTGCGCGAGGAGCGGTGCGTGTGCGGACACGACGGCCCGACGATCTGCGGCCTGGTCGGACGCCGGGCCTGCGCGTTCGAGACGCCCGCGGGCGAGGCGGTCGACGCCTGGCAGCTGGCGTGGGCATTCCAGCACCACCCGCTCGACGCCTTCCGGCTGACGCAGGAGGGGCCGGAGGCCTTCCTGCTCGAGACGGCGGACGGCGCCGACGGCGCCGCGCTCGAGGCCGTCCTGCCGCGCCTGCATGGCTCGCTCGTCGCCCTGGGGTGGCCCGCCCCGCGGATCGAGTCCCGGCGCGTGGCGCGCGCGGCGCTCCTTCTCGCCAAGCCCGAGCCGTTCGTACGCCGGGAGCCCCTGCGGGCCACCCCGGGTCGTCGAAAGGAGACCCCATGAGCCCCACGCCCGACCTCGCGAGCCTCTTCCCCGAGAGGGGCGCCGTGCCGGCGGAGGTCTGGCGCGAGCCCGACGAGGCCGGCCTCACGCTCCTGGTCGACGGCCAGGTGCGTCGCTGGGACGGGGCGCAGGACGCGATCCGCTCCGCGGTCTGCGCCCGCGCCGGGGACGGCGGGCTCGAGCGGATCGAACTCGGGCCCGGCGCGCTGGCGAGCGCGGAGGCGGCGCGCGAGGCGCTCGACGCGGCGGTGCGTGCCTGGGGCGGGGGCCGGGGCGCCTGGCCCCGCGCCTCGGCCGCCGAGCGCATCGGCTGCATGCTCGACTTCGTGCGGCGCGCCCGCCCGCTGCGCGAGGCGGTGGCGCGCGCGCTGATGTGGGAGGTGGGCAAGCCCTGGCCGGACTGCCTGAAGGAGTTCGACCGCACGCTCGAGTACATCGAGGCCACGGCCGAGGCGCTGCGCGAGATCGAGACGGCCTCGGCCGCGCCGCAGACGGCCGGCGGCTTCGTGGCGCGCGTGCGCCGCGCCCCGCTCGGCGTGGCCCTCTGCCTGGGCCCGTACAACTACGCGGTGAACGAGGTCTTCACGACCGTGGTTCCCGCCCTCGTGATGGGCAACCCGGTGGTCATGAAGACACCCCGCTACGGCGTCCTCGCCAACGCGCTGCTCGTCCCCGCGCTGCGGGACAGCTTCCCCCCGGGCGTCGTCAACCTGCTCAGCGGCCAGGGGCCCACGGTGGTCGGGCCGATGATGGAGAGCGGCCTCGTCGACGTGCTCGCCCTGATCGGCTCGGCCCGCACGGCCTCGGTCCTGCTCGAGCAGCACCCGCGCCCGTACCGCCTGCGCACGCTGCTCGGCATGGGCGCCAAGAACCCCGCGCTCGTCCTGGCCGACGCCGACCTCGACGCGGCCGCGGCCGAGATCGTCTCGGGGGCGCTCAGCTTCAACGGCCAGCGCTGCACGGCCATCAAGCACGTGCTCGCGGAGCGGTCGGTGGCCGGCGCGCTCGTCGAGCGGCTCTCGAACCTCGTGGCGCGGCTCGGGATCGGCATGCCGTGGGAGGCGGGCGTCACGATCACGCCGCTGCCCGATCCCGAGAAGCCCGCGCACCTCGCGGGGCTGGTGCAGGACGCGCTCGCGCTCGGCGCGCGCGTCGTCAACCCGGGCGGCGGGGAGTGGGCGGGCACGCTGTTCCGGCCCGCGCTCGTCTACCCGGTCGCGCCCGAGGCGGAGCTGTTCACTGCCGAGCAGTTCGGGCCGATCCTGCCGGTGAGCGTCGTCGACTCGCCCGAGGAGGCGGTCGCGATCGTCGAGCGCTCGCAGGTAGGACAGCAGGCCTCGATCTTCGGCCGCGACGCCGCGGTGGTCGGCCCGCTCGTCGACCACCTCGCGAACCTCGTCTGCCGGGTCAACCTCAACACCCAGTGCCGCCGCGGTCCCGACGTCTTCCCGTTCGCCGGCCGCAAGGACTCGGCCGTCGGCACGCTCTCGGTCACGGACGCGCTGCGCGTGTTCTCGATCCGCAGCATGGTGGCGCTGCCGGAGGCGCAGCGGCCGTCGCTCGACGCGCTCGCCGCGCGCTCGGTCTTCCTCGGGCCGCCGCCGGAGTGAGGGACCAGCCGTTGCGACACCTCCTCTTCACGCAGTGCCTGCAGAACGACTTCGTGGCCCCGCTGCCGGCGGGCGCCTCGCTGCCGAACGACCTGCACATCGGCCGCGCCGAGAGCCGTCGCCTGCTGGGCGACCCGGACGGCCCCTGGGCGGAGGAGGGGCCGCTCGCGCGCTTCGTGGCCGCCTTCCGCGCCGGCGCGGGCCCGGACCACACCACGATCCACCTGCGCGACTGGCACGACCCGCAGGACCCGGGCACCGCCGCGCACCTCGAGCACTTCGGGACCCACTGCGTCCGCGAGACGCCCGGCGCGGCGTTCGTGCCCCCGCTGCTGCCGCTGGTGAGCGACGGGGGGATCGTCGTCGACTCGGCGGTCGTCTCCGACTTCGTCGGCACCGCGCTCGAGGCCGCGCTCGTCCCGCTCGCGGTCCCGCCGGTCCGTGCCGGGATCATCGGCGTCTGGACCGACTACAAGGTCCAGTACCTGGCCTACGAGCTGCAGACCCGGCTCGGCCTGCGCGAGATCGCCGTCTGCAGCGCGCTCACCGCCTCGCGCTCGCGGCTCGCCCACCGCGGTGCCCTCGACCACATGGCCGCCAACCTCGGGGTCGCGGTGATCGACTCGATCGCCGCCTTCCTGGCCTGGCTGGGGGTCGAGACGAGCGCCGCCGCGGTCGCGGCCCCGCGCGGCCGCGCGCGGCCGGCGCTCGAGCTGCCCGAGGGGACGAGCCTCGACGACGAGGAGCGTCGTCTCGTCGAGCACCTCTACCGCGACTGCCGCAGCGTCCGGCTCGTGCCGCTCGGCGGCGGCTACTCCGGCTCGCGCGTCTTCGGCTCGTTCCCCGAGGATCGGCTGGGCCGCCGGCAGATCCCGTTCGTCACCAAGATCGACGCCCACGCGCGGGTCGCCCGCGAGCGCGTGGCGGTGGAAGGCGTCGAGAACCTGCTCGGCGCCAACGCGCCGCGGCTCGCCGACCACGTGGACCTCGAGACGCGCGGCGCGATCAAGTACCACTTCGCGACGATGTACGCCGGGCAGGTGCGCACGCTGCAGCGGGCCTTCCGCGAGGCCCCGGACGCCGAGGCCGTGCGCCGCCTGTTCGACGGTGTCATCGAGCGCGTGCTGCGCCGCCTCTACCAGGCCCCGACGCTCGACCGGCTGGACCTGTTCGGCTACTACGGCTACGAGGCGCGCTACGCGGAGTCGACGCTCGCCCGAATCGCCGCGCTCGGCGAGGTCCAGGGCGACGTCGTGCGGGTGCCGGGCCTCGAGGAGCCGCTGCCGCACCCCGGGCGCTTCTACGCGCGGCTGCACGGCGGTGGCCGCCGCGAGCCGGAGGAGGTCGTCTGCTGCATGGTCCACGGCGATCTGAACCTCGCCAACGTGCTGCTCGACGACGCCGCGAACACCTGGCTGATCGACTACTACTCGACCCGCACCGGTCACGCGCTCGACGACCTCGCGAAGCTCGAGAACGACCTCAAGTTCATCCTGGTGCCGCTGCCGGACGACGCGGCGCTCGCCCGCGCGGCCGCCTGGGAGCGCTGGCTCCAGGAGGGCGACGACCTGTGCGCCCCGCCGCGCGCGCTGCCCGACGCGTTCCTCGCCGACGCGGGCCTCCTCAAGGCCCACGCCGCGATCGCCCGCCTGCGCGAGCTCGCGGCCGCGCTGCTGCGCGAGGCCGGGCTCGTCTCTCCGGTGTCCTCCCGCGAGCACCGGATAGCACTCCTGCGCTACAGCGCCCACACGCTCGGCTTCGAGGAGTGCGACCTGCGCCAGCGGCGCTTCGCTCTCGCCAGCAGCTGCGGCCACGCCGAGGCCATCCGCAGCAGCCTCTGAGCGAGGCGTGGGCGCCGCGGGAGCCCGCGCCGCCGAACGACCCGGAAAGCCCAAGGCCGCCGAGGCACACCTGGGGGCTCCGAAGCGGCCGCGGCAGCCGGCACGCACGGCCCGCCGCGGCACTAGAATGCCCGCAGGCCGAGGCCACGCGCACCCCCACACGAAGGAGCGATCCATGACCTTCGAAGGACAGGCCGTGCAGGTCCTTCCCCTCGACGGCGGCTTCGTCGAGCTGCGATTCGATCTCGAGTCCGAGTCCGTGAACAAGCTCAACGCGCTCACGATGGGCGAGCTCGCGCAGGCGCTCGCCGCCGTGCCGAGCGACGCGCGCGGGCTGCTCGTGACGAGCGGCAAGGACGTCTTCATCGTCGGGGCCGACGTCACGGAGTTCGTGCGCCTGTTCGGCCGCCCCGAGGACGAGATCGCGTCCTTCCTCCGCAACGGGCAGGAGCTCTTCTCGCGGCTCGAGGACCTCGAGCTGCCGAGCGTCGCGGCGATCAACGGCGTCGCGCTCGGCGGCGGCTTCGAGCTGTGCCTCGCGACGAGCTACCGCGTGATGTCGAGCGCGGCGAAGGTCGGTTTGCCCGAGACGAAGCTCGGCATCTTCCCCGGCTGGGGTGGCACGGTGCGCCTGTCGCGGCTCGCCGGCGCCGACACCGCGATCGAGTGGATCGCGGGCGGGGAGCAGTGGGGCGCGAGCGAGGCGCACAAGGCCGGCGCCGTGGACGCGGTCGTGGCGCCCGCCGACCTGCGCGAGGCCGCGCTCGCGACGCTGCACGAGGCGTCGGCCGGCCGGCTCGACTGGCGCGCCCGCCGCGCGGAGAAGAAGGCCCCGCTGCGCCTCGACCGCGTCGAGGCCGGCATGGTGTTCCTCGGCGGCAAGGCCTTCGTCGCCGGCAAGGCGGGCCCGAACTACCCGGCGCCGGTCGCGGCGATCGAGGCGATCGAGATGGGCGCCGGCAAGACGCGCGACGAGGCCCTGGCGATCGAGGCCGCGCTGTGCGCGAAGCTCGCCAGGGGCGAGACGGCGCGCGCGCTCGTCGGCGTCTTCCTCGGCGACCAGGCCGTGAAGAAGCTCGCCAGGAAGCGGGCGAGCGCGGCGCGGCCGGTGCGGCGCGCCGCGGTGCTCGGCGCGGGCATCATGGGCGGGGGCATCTCGTACCAGTCGGCCTCGCGCGGGATCCCGGTGCTGATGAAGGACATCGCGCCCCAGGCCCTCGAGGCCGGCATGGCCGAGGCCGTCAAGCTGCTGCAGAAGCAGGTCGAGCGCGGCAAGGCGACGACGGCCCAGCTCGCGGGCACGCTCGCCGCGATCACCCCGACGCTCTCCTACGGCGACTTCGGCACCGTCGACCTCGTGGTCGAGGCCGTGGTCGAGAACGAGGCCGTGAAGCAGAAGGTGCTCTCCGAGGTCGAGGGCCGCGTGCCGGAGACGGCGTTCCTGGCCTCGAACACCTCGACGATCTCGATCACGCGGCTGGCGGCGGCGCTGCAGCGGCCCGAGCGCTTCTGCGGGCTGCACTTCTTCAACCCGGTGCCGCGCATGCCGCTCGTCGAGGTGATCCGCGGCGAGCGGACGAGCGACGAGACGATCGCGACGGCGGTCGCCTACGCGCAGGCGATCGGCAAGACCCCGATCGTGGTCGGCGACTGCGCGGGCTTCCTGGTGAACCGGGTGCTGTTCCCGTACTTCGCCGGCTTCATGCGCCTCGTGCGGGAGGGCGTCGACATCGCGCGCATCGACAAGGTGCTGGAGAAGTGGGGCTGGCCGATGGGACCGGCGCTGCTGCTCGACGTGATCGGCATCGACACGGCGGTGCACGCCGACCGCGTGATGGCGCGGGCCTTCCCCGAGCGCATGGCCCACGAGGGCACGAGCGCCATCGAGGCGCTGCTCGAGGCCTCCCGGCTCGGGCAGAAGAACGGCAAGGGCTTCTACGCCTGGCGCCCCGAGAAGAAGGGCCCGCCCTCCAAGCAGCGCGATCCGGAGGCGGACGTGCTGCTGGCCGCGCTCGTCGTCCCCGGCGCCGAGTGCAGCGACCAGGACGTCGTGGAGCGCACGCTGCTGCCGATGCTGCTCGAGTGCTCGCGCTGCCTCGAGGACGGCGTCGTGGCGACGCCGGGCGAGGTGGACCTGGCGCTCCTCTACGGGCTCGGCTTCCCGCCGTTCCGCGGCGGGATCTTCCGCTGGGCCGACACGCTCGGCGCGCCCGCCTTGCTGGCCGCCGCCGAGAGGCACCAGGCCCGGGGCGGCGCCCTCTACGAGCCGACCCGGCAGCTTTGCGCCCTCGCCGCGAGCGGCAAGGGCTTCCACGGGGAGTGACGCGATGAAGGAAGTGGTCGTCGTCGACGCCGTGCGGACCCCGATGGGACGTTCCAAGGGCGGGATGTTCCGCAGCGTGCGGGCCGAGAACCTCTCGGCCGAGGTGATCAACGCGCTGCTGCGCCGCAACCCGCAGCTCGACCCCGCGCAGATCGAGGACCTGATCTGGGGCTGCGTGCAGCAGACGCTCGAGCAGGCCTTCAACGTGGCGCGCTTCGCCCAGCTGATGACCCCGATCCCGAAGGAGGTGAGCGCGCAGACCGTGAACCGGCTGTGCGGCTCGTCGATGACGGCGCTGCACACGGCGGCGCTGTCGATCATGGCCGGCTACGGCGACGTGTTCGTGGTGGGCGGCGTCGAGCACATGGGCCATGTGCCGATGACGCACGGCCTCGACCCCAACCCCGCACTCGGGAAGACGACCGCGAAGGCGGCGGGCGCGATGGGCCTCACGGCGGAGTACCTCGCGCGCCTGCACGGCATAACGCGCGAGCAGCAGGACGCCTTCGCCCTGCGCTCGCACCAGCGCGCCCACGCGGCCACCACAGTCGGCGCCTTCGCCGACGAGATCGTGCCGCTCTCGGGCCACGACGAGAAAGGGGCGCTGCGCCGCTTCGACCACGACGAGGTGATCCGGCCCGACACGACGCTCGAGGGGCTCGCGGCGCTGCGGCCGGCCTTCGACCCGAAGAGCGGGACGATCACCGCCGGCAACGCCTCGGCCGTCTCGGACGGCGCCGCGGCGCTGCTGGTGATGTCGGCCGAGAAGGCGGCGGCGCTCGGCCTCAAGCCGCTGGCGCGCGTCGTCTCGATGGCCGCCGTCGGCGTCGACCCGTCGATCATGGGCTACGGCCCGGTGCCGGCGGTGAAGAAGGCCCTCGCGCGCGCGAAGATGCAGGTCTGCGACATCGACCTCTTCGAGCTGAACGAGGCCTTCGCCGCCCAGTCGCTGCCGGTGCTGAAGGACCTGGGCCTGCTCGAGGCGCTCGACGAGAAGGTCAACCTCCAGGGCGGCGCGATCGCGCTGGGCCACCCGCTCGGCTGCTCGGGCGCCCGCATCATCACGACGCTGCTGCACCAGATGGAGCGCAGGGGCAAGGCGACCGGCGTCGCCACGATGTGCATCGGCTTCGGCCAGGGCGTGGCGACGGTGTTCGAGCGGGTCTAGCCCGCGCGACGCGTCTACTCGTCGGAGACGCGCACCACGAGCTTGCCGGCGTTGGTCCCGTCGAACAGCCGGTTGACGGCGCGCGGCGCGTTTTCGAGGCCGTCCACGACGTCGAGCCGGTAGCTGAGCCGGCCGGCCTGGTGCCAGGCGACGAGGTCCGCCATCGCGCGCGCGGCCTTTTCGGCGTGGTCGAGGACGATGAAGCCCTCCATGCGCGCCCGGCGCACGAGCAGGTTGCCGAGGTTCGAGGGTCCCGGCGGCGGGGCCGGGGCGTTGTACTGCGCGATCATCCCGCACAGCACGATCCGCGCGTTGTTGTTGATGAACGCGAGCGCGGCCTCCTGGATGGCGCCGCCGACGTTGTCGAAGTAGACGTCGATCCCCGCGGGACAGGCGAGTTTCAGGCCGGGTCGCACCGGTATCCGGCGGTAGTTGATGGCGGCGTCCACGCCGAGGTCCTCGGTCAGCCAGCGGCACTTCTCCTCGCTGCCGGCGATCCCGACCACGCGCAGGCCCTTGATCTTGCCGATCTGGCAGACCAGCGAGCCGACGGCGCCCGCCGCCGCCGAGACGACGAGCGTCTCGCCCTCGCGCGGCTGGCCGATCTCGAGCAGGCCCACCCACGCCGTCAGGCCGATGTGGCCGAGCAGGCCCAGGTGGGCGGAGAGCGGCAGCGGGATCGGCGGCAGCCGGGTCAGGTTCGCGGCGTCCACCACGGCGTAGCGCTGCCAGCCGAACATCCCGTGCACCACGTCGCCCGGCGCGAGGCCCGGCGCCCGCGACTCCTCGACGCGCCCGACCGCGATCCCGCGCATCACGCTGTCGAGCTCCACGGCCGGCAGGTAGGTGTCGCCGGCGGCCCAGCCGCGGTTCGTCGGGTCGAGCGACAGGTAGACGACGCGCACGAGCACCTGTCCCGCCTCGAGGGCCGGCGTCTGCTGCTCGACGAGGCGGAAGTCGGACGGCTTGAACACACCCTCCGGGCGCGCGACGAGGCGCCACTGCGGGTTCATCGGCATCGAAAGGCCTCCCTGGAGGGTGCGGCGGCTGCTTGCTTTGATTCTAGCGAGTGGCGGGGGCGCCGTCGCGCCCGGGCGACGGGCGGGCGGCGCCGGCGTCGTCGATCACGAGCGCCCAGTCGCCTTCGCCCGGCGGCGTGAGCTCGCGGAAGCCGGGGCTTTCGACCACGCCGCCGTCCGCGGCGTGCCCGCTGCGCGGGTCGAACCACCAGACCCGCCAGCGCGCGCCGGCGAGCCGGCCGAAGGCGACGCGGATCGCCCGCGCCGTCGGCAGGTAGGCGATCAGCGTGTCGCGCGCCTCCGTCACGGCCACCTGCACCCCGTCGTCGCCGCCGGGGTCGCCCCGCCCGTCCACCACGAAGCGGTGATCGAGGTCCGGGACGAGGCGCCACCAGTCGCGCGACTCGAAGAGAGTGCGCGCGTGGCTCATGAAGCGCGAGCCCGGCCGGTCGAGGGCTGCCTCCCAGCCGCGGCCGCAGAACCACAGCGGCTTGTTCCCGAACAGGTGCCCCGCGGCGCCGGCCAGCACGGCCCGGTACGGGTAGGCCCGCACCTCCTCGGACGTCCTCTTGCCGAAGTCGTCCTCGTAGTGGGTCTCGATCAGGAACGTGGGCCTGCCCGGGTGGCGCGCGCGATCGTAGAGGACGCGCCAGGCGACCGGGCCGTAGGTATAGGAGGTGTTGAAGTCGAGCCAGTCCTCGTCCGGGAAGGCGTCGAGCGCGGACAGGCCCGGCGCCCAGTGCGCCGTGTGGAGATGCCCTGGGTCCGCCTCGCGGATCCCGCGCGCCACAGCGCGCACCTCGGCCTCCACCCCGTAGGGGTTGCGGTCTCCGCCGTGCACCCAGACGAGGTTCGCGAGGGAAGCGTAGCGCCGACCGAGCCAGCGCCCGTACACCAGGGCCTTGTCGGGCCCGTTGCGTCCGAGGGCATCGACGTAGCCGTCCTTGCAGCAACCGAGATAGGCCGGGGCGAAGAGCACGAGGAAGCGCAGCTCGGCGGCGCGGCGCAGCACCCGGTCCACGTGCGCCCAGTAGGCCGCGACCGGCCGCGTCCAGTCGCCGTCCTCGAACGGCTGCCGGCCGTAGCGGTCGGGCGGGTAGCTGGCCTTGCCGTCGGGGTCGTAGGCGTCCGGCGCCGAGACGAGCAGCGTGTTGAAGCCGCGGGCGTGCCGGTCGAGCAGGTAGCGCTCGGCCTCCTCGAAGGTCAGGTTGTGGGTCAGCGACCAGGGCGTGTCTCCGTGGATGAAGAAGGGCTCCCCACGCTGGTCCACCAGCGTGCGCCCGCCGGGGCCGAGCTTCAGCGGGAACTCCTGTGCCCGCAGCTCGGGCGCCACGGCCAGGAGGCCGCACAGCAGGCCGACGGTCTCGATCAGGGTGGTTCTCACGGGAGCGCTCCTGTCGGGCGGAGGTTAGCAGAAGGCGTACCATCGCGGCATGAAGCGCAACGCCCTCCCGCTCCCCGCCGTCTTGCTCGCCGCCGCCGCGCTCGTGGCGAGCGCTGCTCCCGCCGCCAGGCCGCCGGTCTCCCCGCAGATCGACGGGGCCGCCGTCCTCGAGCACACGAAGGTCCTCGCCTCCGACGCGTTCGAGGGTCGCGCCCCCGGCACGCGGGGCGAGGAGAGGACGGTCGCCTACCTCGTCGAGCAGCTGAAGAAGGCCGGCCTCGCCCCCGGCAACCCCGATGGGACCTGGCTCCAGGCGGTCCCCCTCGTCGGCACCACGGTCCGCAACGCGCCCTCGCTCGAGCTGCGCAAGGGGACGAGCGCGCGCCGGCTCGCCTGGCGCGACGACTACGTGGCCTGGACGAAGCGCGTGGAGGAGCGGGTCTCGCTCGACGCCTCCGAGCTCGTCTTCGTGGGCTACGGGGTCGAGGCGCCGGAGTTTCGCTGGGACGACTACAAGGGCGTCGACCTGCGCGGGAAGACGCTGGTCGTGCTGGTGGGCGACCCGCCCGTCGAGGACCCGCGGCGCCCGGGTCAGCTGGACCCCGGCGTGTTCGGCGGCCGCGCCATGACCTACTACGGGCGCTGGACCTACAAGTACGAGAGGGCGGCGCGCGCCGGCGCCGCCGGCGTCCTGATCGTGCACGAGACCGACACCGCGGGCTACCCGTTCAGCGTCGTGCAGGGCAAGACCGTGGAACAGTACGACGTCCTTGCGCCGGACGGCAACCGCGGCCGCGCCGCGGTCGAGGGCTGGCTCGCGCTCGACCAGGCCAAGGCCCTCTTCGCACTGGCCGGGCAGGACTGGGCGGCCCTGCGCGCCCAGGCGGCGACGCGCGGCTTCAAGCCGCTGCCGCTCGGGGTCACGGCCACGGTCACACTCGAGAACGCCGTCCGCAAGGTGCCCTCCGCCAACGTCGTGGCGGCGCTCGAGGGCGGCGCGCGCAAGGACGAGTGGCTCCTCTACACGACCCACTGGGACCACTTCGGGATCGGGCCGGCCGTCGACGGCGACACCGTCTACCGCGGCGCGGTCGACAACGCCTCCGGCACCGCGGGTCTTCTCGAGATCGCCCGGGCCATGGCGCAGGTGAAGCCCCGGCCCAGCCGCTCCGTGCTCTTCCTCTTCGTCACGGCGGAAGAACAGGGCCTCCTCGGCTCCGGCTGGTACGCCGAGCACCCGCTCCACCCGCTCGTCCAGACGGCCGCCGTCCTGAACCTCGACGGGCTCAACGTCCACGGCCGCACGCGCGACCTGACGATCGTCGGGCTCGGCCTCTCGACCCTCGACGACACGCTCGCGCGCGTGGCGGCCCGCCAGGGCCGCGTCGTCGAGCCGGATCCCACGCCCGAGAAGGGCTCCTACTTCCGCTCGGACCACTTCCCGTTCGCGCGCAAGGGCGTGCCGTCGATCCACGCGGGCGGCGGCGTCGACTTCGTCGGCAAGCCCGCAGGCTACGGGCTGCGCGTTCGCGACGAGTACGTCGCGCGCGACTACCACAAGCCCTCCGACAGGGTCCGTCCGGACTGGGACATGAGCGGCGCGGTGCTCGACCTCGAGCTGTACCTGCACGCCGGGCTGGAGATCGCGGCGGGAGGCGCCTGGCCGGAATGGAAGCCCGGGGCCGAATGGCGGACCCGGCGCGAGCAGATGCGCCGGTCCCGTCGTCCGGTATCGTCCAAATGAGCCATTGACGCCCGGTGAGGGATTTTTCGACACTTCGGGAAGTGTCCGCAGGATCCCCTATCTCCAAGGAGCGTTCCATGAAGAAGCTCATCGTCCTCCTCGGCGTGGCCGCGCTGGCCCTTGCCGTCCAGGCCAAGCCGACGTCCGCGGCCGACCACGCCGCTGTCGGCTCGGCGAAGTGCAAGATGTGCCACAAGGTCGAGTTCGAGTCGTGGTCGAAGACGAAGCACGCCACCGGCGAGAACAAGGCCGAGTGCGAGACCTGCCACGGCAACGGCGGCGACTACTGGAAGATGAGCGTGATGAAGGACCCCGCCGCGGCCAAGGCCGCCGGCCTGATCGCGAAGCCGGAGAAGGCGAGCTGCACTGCGAAGTGCCACAAGGCCGCCGAGTTCAAGGACGAGATGCTCACGAAGGTGCACGACAAGAAGAAGAAGGTCTAGCCGCGCACCGCTGCGACGACACGGCCGGCGCCCCGCGCGCCGGCCGTTCGCCTTTTCGTGGCAGGATTCGCCGATGAGCGATGCCACCCTCGGCCTCCACGTGCGCGCCCGCAGCGGCCCCGGCGTGCTGCACGAGCTCACCGGGGTGATCGCCCGCCACCGCGGCGACATCACGTCGGTCGAGATCGGCGAGCGCTCGCCCGAGGAGACGCGGGTCTACTTCGAGATCGAACGCCCCGCCGGCGCGCCCGCCGAGGACCTGATCGCGGAGATGCGGGCGATGCCGCTCGTGCGCGCGGTGGAGGTGGTCGAGACCTTCCAGCGCGTCTACGGCAAGCGCATCATCATCATGGGCGGCGGGGCCCAGGTCGGCCAGGTCGCGATCGGCGCCATCTCCGAGGCCGACCGCCACAACATCCGCGGCGAGCACATCTCGGTCGACACCATCCCGCTCGTCGGCGAGGCCCCGCTCGCCGAGGCGGTGCGCGCGGTGACGCGGCTGCCGCGCGCCCGCGCGCTGGTGCTTGCCGGCGCCCTGATGGGCGGCGAGATCGAGCGGGCGGTGCGCGACGTGCGCGCCCGGGGACTGCTGGTGATCAGCCTCAACATGGCCGGCAGCGTGCCCGACGCGGCCGACCTCGTGGTCAGCGACCCCGTTCAGGCCGGCGTCATGGCGGTGATGGCGGTGGCGGAAACGGCCAAGTTCACGATCGACCGCCTGAAGCGTCGCGTCTTCTGAGGGCCCGCCGGGGCGGCGAGCAAGCCGCCCAACTGGATCGAACGATCCATGGCGCCCGGTGGTGGCGTGGAGCCACACTCCCCCTCGGACAACTGTCACGAGGAGTGCCCATGCCGCGCAGCCGCCGCGAGTTCATCGTTGCCGGTCTCGCCTTGCCCGTGGTCGCCGAGGCCGCGATCGACACCCCGAAGCCGCCTGCCGTCCCCCCCGCCGGCACGCCGAGCGCGGCCGTGAAGCCCGCGATCCGCAAGCGCAAGCTCGGCAAGACCGGGATGGAGGTCTCCGAGGTCGCCTTCGGCTGCATGATCACCTCGGACCAGAGCGTCATCGAGCGGGCCGCCGACCTCGGCGTGAACCTGTTCGACACCGCCCGCGGCTACCAGGGCGGCAACAACGAGCGGCTGGTCGGCGCGGCGCTCAAGGGCCGGCGCGACAAGGTCTTCATCTCCACGAAGTCCGCGGCGCCCACGAAGGCCGAGGCGCTCGCCCATCTCGACGAGAGCCTGAAGCAGCTCGACACCGACCACGTCGACATCTGGTACCTGCACGCCAAGAAGTCGGCCGAGGACCTCAAGGACGAGCTGATCGAGGCGCAGCAGCTCGCGAAGCAGCAGGGCAAGATCCGCTTCGCCGGCGTCAGCTGCCACGCGGGCCACGCCGAGGTGATCCCGGCCGCGATCGCCAAGAAGCTCGACGTCGTGCTGCTGACGCAGAACTTCACGATGGGCGAGCGCAACGTCCCGCTGCTCAAGTCCCTGCACGAGGCCGGCCTCGGCGTCGTGGCGATGAAGGTGATGGCCGGCGGCCGCGACCCGGAGGCGGTCGCCAGGCGCGAGAAGCTGGCGGCGAACGGCGGCATGCTCGCGGCCCTCAAGTGGGTGCTCAAGAGCCCGTACGTCCACACCACGATCCCCAGCACCACCGACATGGCCCAGCTCGACGAGAACCTGCGCGCGATGGCCGAGCCCTGGACCCCGGCCGACGAGAAGCTGCTGGTCGCCAAGCTCGAGCGGCTGCGCCCCGACTACTGCTCGATGTGCGGCCGCTGCGAGGGCAGCTGCCCGAAGGGCCTGCCGGTCGCCGACGTGCTGCGCTTCCTGACCTACGCCGAGGGCTACGGCCAGTTCGCGCTCGGGCGCGAGCACTTCCTGGCCCTGCCCGGCGCGCAGCGCGACGTGCGCTGCTCCGACTGCGCCAGCTGCGCCGTCGACTGCCCGCAGGGCGTCGAGGTCGCGCGCCGGCTCACGCGGGCGCAGCAGCTGTTCGCCTGAGGCGGAGGCGGTGGTCGACGGGCTAGGGCAACCGGGCCGCGAGCGCCTGCGCGAGCGGCAGCGGGTCGTTGCCGGCCGGCGCGTTGGCGACGCCGGCGATCCGCGCGCCCTTGCGGAAGACCACGACGCCCCCGAGGTACTGGTCCTGGGCCGTGAACGCCTCGTCCCCGAGGCCCGTGGCCGGCTTGCCCTCGGGGAAGCGCGCGCGCACGCGCCCGAGCGTCGCGCCCGCGGCCTCGGCCGTCGCCTCGGTGACGACGAACGCCCGCCCCGCCGGGTACTGCGCCAGAAAGCCGGTCTTGAGCGCGCGCAGGCCGAGCAGGCTCTCCGGGACGAGGCGCACCGAGTCCTTGTCGAGCCCCTCGGCCGGGAAGAGGGCCACGGGCTCGGGCACGTGGGCCTCGCCCTGCACCTTCGGCAGCAGCGCGTCGACGAAGGCGCGCAGCGCCGGCCGGTGGTCCTTGTCGGGGCTGGCCGCGATCTCGAGGTAGTAGAGGCCCTTGGCGAAGGTGGCCTTGCGGGGCAGCACCTGGCCGGCCGAGGCGATCTTCTCGATCGGCGAGCGGATGTCGCGGTTGGCCACGAAGAAGCCCCAGGCGCGGTCCGGGTCGCCCAGCGCGGAGACGTCGATCACGAGCTGGTCGCCGGCGCCGTTCACGCAGGTCACGCCCTGCATCAGCGTGAAGCCGTAGGAGAAGTAGCCCTCCGAGTTGCCGTCCATGTAGTCGAACAGCGTCTCGGGGTCGTAGCGCCTCGCCTCGCCCTGCTGCGTCCAGCCGGGTACGGCGCCGCAGTCGGGCACGGGAAACGCGGGGGCGGCGGCGGTTTGCGCGGCCGCGAGCAGGATCGCGAGCAGGCTCGTCATGATTCGGGCAGTATAGGCTGTCGGTGAAGGGGGATGCGATGGGGGCAGGCGTGACGCGACGGGGTTTCCTGGGGACGGGGGCGGGCCTCGCGGGCCTCGCCCTGGCGGCCCCGCGGTCGTTCGCGGACGCGGCGGCGCTCGCCGCGCAGGCGAAGTCGCCCGCGGCCGGCGCGAAGAGCGCGGTCGCGCTCGTGAAGGGCGAGGACCGCCGGAGGAACGTCGCCGAGGCGCTGGCGCTGGTCGAGGCCGACATCCTGCCCGTGCTGCGGCGCAAGAAGTACGTGGTGATCAAGCCGAACGTGGTCTCGCTGATCCAGCCGCTGGCCGCGACGCACGCCGACGCGCTCAACGGGATCCTCGACTTCCTCGCCCCACGCTTCAAGGGGCCGGTCGTGATCGCCGAGTCCTCGGCGTCGAACACGTCCGAGGGCTACGAGCACTTCGGCTACACGAAGGTCCCGGCCGAGCACAAGGACCGCGACGTGAAGCTCGTCGACCTCAACGACGAGGGCCGCTACGAGACGCTGCAGATCCTCGACGACCACCTGCACCTGCAGCCCGTGCGGCTCGCCGCGCGCCTGCTCGACCCCGACGCCTACGTGATCTGCTCGACGCAGATGAAGACGCACAACGCGGTCGTCGCCACGCTGAGCGTGAAGAACATGGCGCTCGGCGCGCCGCTGCGCAGCGGCCCGAAGGAGTCCGCGCGCTGGAGCGACAAGCGCCGCTACCACGTCGGCATCCGGCAGATGCACTACAACATCCTGCTGACGGCGCAGCGGATGAAGCCGTCCTGGGGCGCCGCGGTGATCGACGGCTTCGAGGGCATGGAGGGCAACGGCCCCAACTCCGGCCTGCCGGTGCCGTCGCGGCTCGCGATCGCCTCGACCGACTACATCGCGGCCGACCGCGTGGGCGTCGAGTGCATGGGGATCGACCCGGCCTGGGTCGGCTACCTGAACTACTGCGGCCAGGTGGGCGTCGGCCAGTACGACCTGGCAGGCATCGACCTGCGCGGCGCGAAGGTCGCCGACGTGAAGCGCAGCTACCAGCTCCACCGCGACGTCGAGCGGATGCTCGAGTGGATGGGGCCGATGACGGAGCTGCCCCCGAAGCTCGGCTAGCCTCGCGACCTTCCGGGCGGCTACGAGAGGGCGAACCTCACGGCCGCGACCGCAATCGAAGTGATGACGAGGAGGATGGTGGCCACGACGGCGGCGTCCACCGCGTCCTCCCTCAGGTCGTGCTTGGCCTCGTGACTCATCGGCGGCCCCCGGTCGACGCCGGCTCCCGCGTCGGCGTCTGCGCTGCCCGGGCGCATTGCAACGGCGATGCCAGAGGCGTCGCTCGCTCGACCTCCTTGAGAATCAGGCACCTGCGGACACCGCCGCTTCGGCCGGCCGGTCGCCCGCGTCGGGTTCTCTGCCAGGGCCGTCCATCCACGACCGAGGGGGAGACACGTCTCCCCGGGGAGCGGGGGCGCAGCCGTTCTAGAATGGGTCTTACTCGGAGGATGAACCCATGACCGTGCGCCGCCTCGCTGTCGCCTTCGCCACGCTGGCCTTCGCCGCCGCCCTCGCCCTGCCCGCCGCTGCCGAGGAGCCCGCGAAGGTGTTCGCGAGGAGCTGCGCGCCGTGCCACGGCAAGGACGGCAAGCCCAGCCCGGTCTTCGCGAAGCAGGGCGTCAAGGACTTCACCGACCCCGCCTGGCAGAAGGGCATCACGGACCCGCAGGTCGAGAAGGCCATCCACGAGGGCAAGAAGGGCACGATGATGGCCTCCTTCGAGAAGCAGCTCTCGCCCGAGGAGATCAAGGGCCTCGTCGCCTACCTGCGGAAGCTGGGCGCGAAGAAGTAGGGGCAGGCCGCTGCGCCGCCTCGCGGCGACCCTGCTCGCCCTCGTCCTCGCGCACGGCGCCTGGGGCTTCGCGCGCGACGCCTTCCTGACGGCCCGCTCGCCGTGGAGCCGCGACTACGGCGAGGGCTGCGTGCTCGCGATGGCGCAGCTGCTCGCCACGCGGGGCTCGTATTTCCCGGACCTCGCCGACTACCCGCTGCTGGTCGCGAACTATCCACCTGTCTTCGTCGCCCTGACGGCGGCGGGGCAGCAGGCGTTCGGCCCGTCGCTCCTCTTCCCGCGGCTCGTCGGGCTGGCGGCGAGCCTCGGCATCGTCGCCGTGCTCTTCGCGCTCGTTCGCCGGCTGGCGGACGACGCGGGCGTCGCAGCGGCCGTGGCGGTGCTGTTCGTGATGCCCTGGTTCGTCACCACCTGGGCCGCGCTCGCACGCGTCGACACGCTCGCGATCCTGTTCTCGCTCGCCGGGCTGGCCGTGGTGCTGCGCCGGGGCGTGACGCGCCACGCCTGGCCGGCGCTGCCTCTCTTCTGGCTCGCCTTCTTCACGAAGCAGAACGCGCTTCTCGCGCCCGCAGCGCTGCTGCTCGACCTGGCGCTCGCGCGCGACCGCCGCACGCCGCGCGCGGCGCTCGCCTACGGCCTGCCGCTCGCCGCGCTGCTGGGCGCGCTCGTGGTCGCCAGCCACGGGGCCGCCTGGCGCCACCTCGTCCCCTACACCGCGGCGGCCGACTACGAGCCGGGCCGGATGGGGGAGAGCTACCTGCAGTTCGCCGTCGGCGCCCTCCCGCTGCTGCTGCTCGTCCTGGCGGCGCTGCTCCGCGTCCCGCGGGCGTTCGCCGCGGGCACGGGACGGGTGTTGCTCTTCTACTTCGGCCTGAACCTGCTCGCGCTCTCCACGATCGCCAAGGCGGGAGCGGCCCAGAACTACTTCCTCGAGCCGTGGGCGGCCACGCTCCTGCTCGCCGCCTACTCGCTGCGGGCGCTCGGCGAGCGCGTCCCCGCCGTCGGGCGCTGGCGCTTCGCGGCGCTGCTCGCCGCGGCCGCGGTCGCGAACTACGCCTACCCGTCGCTCGACCGCCTGCCCCAGGCGCTGCGCGCCCCGCAAAACGCCGAGGAGTTCGTGGCGCTCACGCGGCTTCTCCGCGACACGCCGGGCGACGTGCTCAGCGAGAACCTCAGCCTGCTGGTCGTCAACCGCCGGCCGGTGCTGGTCGAGCCCTTCGGCGTGCTCCTGCTCGCCCGCCACGGTCTGCTCGCCACGGACCGCCTCGTCCGCGACTGCGAGCGCGGTCGCTTCCCGCTCGTCGTCGTCGAGCACCGGATGAGCGAGATCCCGGGCTTCGGCGATTGCCTCGAGAGGCGCTACGAGCCGGAGGCCGACCTCGGCCCGTACCAGGCCCTGCGGCCCCGCCCGCTCAGCTCCCGCTGAGCGTCATGCGGCGGATGCGGATCGTGGGCGAAGCGGAGCTGCCGCGGAACACGAGGTCGTCGCCGACCGCGTCCACGTCCTGCAGCATCTGCCTCAGGTTGCCGGCGATCGTCACCTCGTGCACGGGGTGCACGAGCCGACCGTCCTCGATCCAGTGGCCGACGGCCCCCTGCGAGTAGTCGCCCGTCACGACGTTGACGCCGAAACCGATCAGGTCCGTCACGTAGAGCCCCCGCGCGACCCCGCCCAGGATCTGCTCGGGCGTCGACGCGCCGGGTTCGAAGCAGAGGTTGCCGGCGCCCACCGACGGCCCGCCGCCGACGCCGCGCCGAGCCGAGCCGGTTGGCCGCGCCCCGATCTTGCGCGCGGAGTACGAGTCGCAGAGGAAGTGGCGCAGCACGCCCCGCTCGAGCGGCACGTTTCTCCGCGTCGGCAGCCCCTCGCCGTCGAACGGCCGCGACCCGAGCCCGCGCGGCCGGCGCCCGTCGTCGACGAGCGTGAGCAGCGGCGAGGCGACCGCCTGGCCCAGGCCGTCCTTCAGGAACGTCGCGTTGCGGAACACCGCGTAGCCGGAGAGCGCCGAGAAGACGGCACCGAGCAACTCCCCGGCGGCGTCGGGGTCGAAGACCACCGGCACCTCCGCGGTCTTCACCTGTCGCGCGCCGAGCCGGCGCAGCGTGCGCTCCGCGGCCTTGCGCCCGACCGCTTCGGGCTCCTCGAGGTCGCCGAGGCCGCGGCCGGTCGTGTACCAGTAGTCGCGCTCCATCTGCCCGTCGCGCCCGGCCTGCGGCACCACCGAGAGCGAAACCGAGGACGAGCGGTAGCCGCCCAGGAAGCCGAGGCTGTTCGCGAGGACGATGGCGCCCTCGCCCGAGCGCCAGGAGGCGCCCTGCGAGTTCACGATGCCGGGCGTCTCGAGCGCGACGGCCTCCGCCCGCCGGGCGCGCTCGATGCGCTCCTCGGTGGGCAGGGCGAAGGCCGAGGGGTCGAACAGGCCGAGCTCGAGCTCTTCCGGCGGGATCATCTCTTCCGGCAGGCCGGCGGCCGGGTCCTCGCCGGTCGCGCGCGCCATGCCCACCGTCTCCGCCACCAGCCGCTGCAGCGTCGGCCACGAGAAGTCCGACGTGTGCGAGGTGGCCGTGCGCCGGCCCACGAAGACGCGGATCCCGAGCGCCTTGCTGCCGGCCTCGGTCAGCGTCTCGACCTCGCCCTTGCGCACGGTGACCGAGAACTCGCGGCCCTCGGCCACCAGCACGTCGGCGGCGTCGGCGCCGGCCGCGCGCGCGGCCGCCACCAGCTCCGAGGCGAGGTCGGCGTGCTCCACCTTTCGCCTCAGGCCGCGGCCGGCTTCGGCGCGACGAAGCGGTCGTAGGCGATCATCAGCACCGTCGAGACGACGCCGTACAGGCCGACGACGTACCACATCTGCGGCGCGGCCGGGTTGCCGCCCTCGACGTAGTGCTTGACCAGGTAGCCGCTCGAGACGCCGGCGATGAAGGTGCCGATCGCGATCGGCAGGAACGCGAAGCCCATGTAGGTGCCGACCTGGTCCTTCGGGGCGAGCGCCGCCACGTACTCGTAGTAGCGCGGCGACTGGATGCCCTCGCCCACGGCGAACAGCATCATGCCCGCCACCGCGCCCGCGATCGTCGGCAGCGCGCCCATGATGAACCAGCAGCCCGTTGCCAGCACGAAGCCGAGCACCATCGCCGGCAGCGGCGCGAGCCGCTTGGCGATCGCCGTCACCGGGATGGTCACCACGATGATCGTCCAGGCGTCGACGGTCTCGATGATCTCGAAGCGCTCGAAGCGCAGGTAGTCCTTCACGTAGAAGGGCAGCGCGTAGAAGACGTGCCAGAACATCGCCCAGAAGCCCGAGAAGATCAGCAGGAACAGCATGAAGCGCAGGTTCCCGCAGACGAGCACCATGTCCGCCAGCACCCGGCCCATCGAGCGCTGGGGCGGGGCGTCCGCCGGGCGCGGCGGCTCCCTGTAGAAGAGGGTCGTGCAGACGAACAGCACGAGGCTCGTCAGCGACGAGACCACGAGCACGTAGGAGATGCCGACGTTCTCGCGCACCGCCAGCGCGATGAAGGGGCCCACGGCGCCCCCGATGTTCACGAGCGTGTAGTAGATCGAGTAGCCCAGCGCCTTCGTCTCGTCCGTGGTCGTGCGCGCCACCGTGCCCACGATCGACGGCTTGATCAGCGACCCGCCGATCGCGGTGACGACGAGCGCCAGCACCATCCAGGCTTTCGGCCCGACCGCCTGCACGACCGGCTGGCCGAGCGGCAGCCCGGCGAGGCCGATCATGAAGTAGCCGACCGAGAAGATGCCGAAGCAGGCCATCAGGCTGCGCTTGAAGCCGTAGCGGTCGACGACGGTGCCCGCGAGCACCGGCAGGAAGTAGAGCAGCGTGTTGAAGACGGAGCCGGCCAGGAACGTGGCCGTCTCCGAGCCGAGCCCGACCTGCTCGGCGATGTACACCGCGAGGATCGCCTTGCTGCCGTAGTAGGCGAAGCGCTCGAACAGCTCGAGCACGTTCGCGACCCAGAAGGTGCGGCTGAAGCCGGTGCGCAGCGCGGCGAGGGTGCTCAAGGCGTCGTCTCCTTCGCTCGTGGGAACGCCGGATGGTGTGTTGCTTCACCGGCCGCGTCAACCGCGGCCGGCGGTGCGGCGAAGTCGACCGTCGGCTCGCCGTCCCACTGGTAGTCGAGCGCCCGCAGCCGCGCCGCGATCTCCGCGGCCTGCGGGAAGCCGCGCCGCACGTAGTAGTGGTGGGTGTCCCAGGCGTTGCGGCCGAAGCAGGCCGCCAGCTCGTAGCCGCGGCTCTCGGCGTAGCGCTTGAGCGTCATCACCATGCGGTACCACGGCCGGCCGAGCGAGCGTGTTTCGACGCGCTCGCCCGAGTCGGGGACACCCGGTGAGAAGTAGGCGTGGACGAGGATCACCTCGGGCCGGTAGCGGTCGAGATACGCCTCGTCGATCCCGCCGGCGTGCGCGACGTGCGCGTCGTTGAGGCCCCAGGCGTCGACCGCGCGCCAGGTGCTGTAGAGCGGCAGCAGCCCCGCCTCGGTCGTGGCCAGCGCGAAGCCCCGCGGCGCGTAGTCGCGCAGCACGAGCGCGGCGTCGTAGAGGCCCATCCGCTGCGGCGCGACGTAGCGGTACGCGCGGTGCTCGCCCCAGCCGAGGAGCGCCGCGAGGCCGAGCGCGCCCGCCCAGCCCGCGCCGCGCGCCGCCCGCGCCCGCCCGGGCAGGGCCCGCGTGAACGCCTGCGCGACCGGCACGCTGCCGAGGAGCAGCAGCGGCAGGATCGGGTAGCGGAAGCGCATCACGTAGTTCGTCTCGTCCGAGATCAGCACCCAGACGACCACGAACAGCCCCACCGGCAGCGCCGCGAAGGCGGCCGCCCGCCGCGCGCCGCGCAGCAGCAGGCCCGCCGGCAGCAGCGCGACGAAGGGCAGGCCGAGCGCCCACAGGTCGCGCCAGGCCATGCGCAGCGAGTGCCCGTGCAGGACGAAGGCCCCCTTCTTGTAGAACGGGTTCGGCAGCGGGTGGCCGAAGTAGTGCCAGCGCCAGAGCCAGTAGGCGAGGCCCAGCGTCAGGAACACCAGCAGGTAGCGGCCCAGGATCGGCCGCAGCCCGTGGCCGCCGCGCGCGAGCGCCACCGCCAGCAGCACGAAGCCGCCGAGGAAGACGCCCTCGGGGCGGGCGAGGCCCATCGCGAGCGCGGCGAAGGCGAACCCGAGCGCCGCCCGCGCCACGTCCCGCTCCTCCGCCTCCGCGAGCCGCGTCGCGCACAGCCAGGCGACCGTGGCGGCCAGGGCGAACAGCGGTGTGCCGTAGCAGGCGGCCAGGTGGCGCAGCCCCGGGCCGAGCGCGACGAACACGGCCGGCACGAGCGCCCAGTGCGGCGCCGCCCCGTGCAGCCGCCGCGCCCCGAGGTAGACGAGCAGCACGGTGAGGGCGTGAGCGACGAGCCCGATGCCCCGGG
>JBGASI010000393.1:0-4874 GCA_044229815.1 Vicinamibacteria bacterium
GTCCAGGTGATGGCCACGACCAGCGCCCCCTTCGTCGGCCTCGGACTGCGCGGCGGCGTCCTGTTCGGCGCCACCAAGAGCGCCGCGAAGCTCGCCCTGCTCTTCGACCCCGCCGCGCCCGACAAGTCGGTGCTGCAGCTCGAGAGCGACAAACCCCTCGATCTCCAGACCATGCTCGCCCCGCTCGTCGATCCGCAGTATCTCCCCGCGAACCTGTTCAAGCTCGCCATCGACGACTTCCTTGTCTACATCTCGCCGAATGGTGGCATCATCGCCGGCCAGGAGTACGCCCCCGGCTTCGCGCTGCGCGGCGCGGTCGACCTCTGGGGGCTGCGCGCCAGGGTCGACGGCATGCTCAGCTATGCCGGCGGCGGGTATCTGCGCGGCGCGATGTCACCGCTGCGCTACCCGAAGGACGGCCTGCTCGTCGACATCCACGGCGACCCCGACCGCGGCCCCTCGATCGACCTCGACTTCAACGCCGCGCGTCAGGGCGGCCGCGCCGTCGGCGCCGTCAAGATCGTCGGCCTCTACAACCACAGCTTCGAGGCGATCGTCGACGCCAACCGCCTGTTCGTCGCCCTCGGCAAGACCCAGCTCGGCGTCTACAGCGGCGGCTCCTTCGAGCTCGCGCAGAACCGCGTCACGCTGCGCAGCGAGCTCAGCTTCGCCGCCGACCTCGACGTGAACGTCGGCCCCGCCCGGCTCCGCTTCAAGGCCGACGTCGCGGCCGGCTACCGCGGCTCCGCCGACCCCGGCGCCGTGTCTCAGCGGGTGTTCTTCGCCTTCGACGCCTGCGGCGCCCGGATCGAGCTCGATACCAACGCCGGCACGCTCCAGCTCACCGACGTCGAGAGCATGCAGAAGCTGCTGGAGAGTCAATCGAGCCAGCTCGCCCAGGAGCTGCTCGAGGCGCTCGGCCGTGGGACGCTCGCCGCGATCGCCTGGCTGCACAGCGCGCTGCCGGATCCCGTCGCGGCCACCCAGGTGCTGAAGCAGGCCGGCGCCCTCGCCCCGCAGGTCGCCGACGGCCTGCGCCAGATCTACGCCGTGAGCGCCGAGCAGTGCGGCGCCTTGCTCCGCACGGTCCAGTATTCGCCGCAGTGGATCGCCTCCGCCCTCAAGCCGGCCTATGCGCTGACCGAGGAGGCCGTCGGCGCGCTGCTCAAGAGCATCGGCATGGCGCCCAACGACATCGCCCGGGCCCTGCGCGGCGCCTTCGACTGGTCGGCCAAGAAGACCGCCAACTTCTTCCATGACACCCTCGACATCGGCGACCAAACCACCAAAAAAGCCCTCGAGGCCGCCGAGTACAGCACCAATGAGATCAAGGACGCCATGAAGGACGCCTATGGCTGGACCGAGAGCATGTGGGACAGCTTCGTCGATCTCTTCACCTGAGGCGCGCACCTGGATCCGCGCATCCACGATCGTCGGTTCCACTGGTACGACGATAGACGTATATGTAGGTGCGCGGATCGCCGACGATCGACCAGCAGTCGTAGATGCGGCCGGCAGACCCCATAAACGCAGAATAGAAGCGCAACGTTGATCGGAAGAACAGCGCAGATTCAGCGCGCTCGTCCGCAAAGATCTTTCGATACGATGGCGCCCTACTCATGCGGGAATGATGACGTCCGAGGAAAACGCGCGAGCAACGCAGCTTCGCCGTCAAAAGCCGCTCGACGGCGCGCTCGCGGCCGCGATCGTCGAGGCCGCGCCGATGATCGTCGTCCTCCTCGACCTCGAGGGCCGGATCGACTACGCCAACCCCTTCTTCGAGGCGCTGGTCGGCCAGCCGCTCGCGGAATTCGCCGGCCAGGACTGGTTCACGACCTTCCTGCCCGCCCGCGACCACGAGCGCGCCCGCACCTGCTTCGGCCAGGTGTGCCGCGGCGAGCCGCTCCTCGACCCCATCCACACCATCGTCACCGCCAGCGGCGAGGAGCGCGAGATCGAGTGGCACGATCCCTACCGCCGCGCGGTGGGGGATGGGCCCACGCGGCTGGTCTGCATCGGCAAGGACGTCACCGAGGCGCGCCGCAGCGCCCGCGCGCGGCACGGGCTCGAGCAGCGCATCGCCAGCACCTTCGACAACTCCTTCGACCCCCAGGCCGTCTTCAGCGTCGAGCCCGACGGCGAGCTGCGGACGATCGCCGTCAACTGCCAGGTCCTCGCCGACCTGCGAAATCGGGGCGTGGCGATCGACGCCCCCGCAGCGATCGGCCGGACCCGAAGAGAGCTCCTCAGTATGCAGGGGGTCCCCGCCTCCATCATCGCCGACGGCGACGCCCGCATCCACCAGGCGATCGCCAGCGGGCAACCGCTGCGCTTCGAGGAGTGCCGGGTCGACGGCGACGAGCGCGTCGAGGTCGAGCTGGCGATCACGCCGCTCCTGGACGAGCACGGGGCTTGCACCCACGTCCATCTGAGCGCCCGCAACATCACCGACCGCATCGTCGCCGCGCGGGCCTTGCGGTCCAGCGAGGCCACCCTGCGCGAGGCCCAGCGGCTCGGCAAGTTCGGCAGCTGGGAGCTCGACGTGCCGAGCGGCACGCTCCACTGGTCCGATGAGATCTTCCGGATCTTCGAGCTCGATCCCGCCAGCTTCGGCGCCTCCTATGCGGCCTTCCTCGTCGCGGTACACCCGGAGGATCGCGCGCTCGTCGACGACGCGTTTCAGCGCTCGCTCGTCACCCGCTCGCCCTACGAGATCGTCCATCGCCTGCAGATGGCCGACGGACGGGTGAAGCACGTCCAGGAGATCGGCCTCACCGTCTACGACGAGCACGGCACGCCGCTGCGCACCACCGGCACGATCCAGGACATCACCGAGCGGGTCCACGCCGAGCTGCGCCTCAAGCGGATCCTCGCCGCCATGCTCCCCTTCGTCGGCCTCTTCGACCTCGACGGCCGGGTGCTCGAGCTCAATCGCGAGCCGGTCGACGAGGCCGGCCAGCCCCTCGCCGATCCACGAACCCTGCACTGCTGGGAGCTCTCGTACTTCCGGCACTCGCCCGAGCTCCAGGACCGGATCCGCGAGGCGATCGCCCAGGCCGCCGCCGGCGGGGTCGTCCAGGACGACTACCCGATCCACATCCACGGCCAGGCTCCCGCGATCTACGAGCTGCGCTTCAACCCCCTCCTCGACCCCGGCGGTCGGGTCGAGGGTGTCATCTGCTCCGGCATCGACGTCACCGCCCGGCGACGCATCGAGGACGACCTTCGGATCCACTCACAATTGCTGATGTCGATGCGCGAGGGCGTGACCTTCCTCGACGCGGCGGCCCGCATCCGCTTCACCAACCCCGCCATCGAGCGCATGTTCGGCTACGGCCCCGGCGAGCTGCTCGGCCAGGACGTCACCGTCCTCAACGACTGGAGCCCCGCCGAGAACCTCGTCAAGACGCAGGAGGTAATGGCCCAGCTGCGCGAGCACGGCGTCTTCGAGGGCGAGTTTCGCAACCGCCGGCGCGACGGCAGCGTCTTTTATTGCCACGCCGTGATCACCGCCCTCAAGCGCCCGGGCGAGACCCTGTGGTTCTCGATCCAGGAGGACATCACCGAGCGCCGCGCCGTCGAGCACGAGGTCCGCCGCACCCGCGACCTCCTGCGCCAGGTCATCGACGCCTCGCCCGACTGGATCTACGCCAAGGACCTCGCGCAGCGGTTCCTCCTGGTCAACGAGGCCTTCGCGGCGGCCCACGACCTCGCGCCCGAGGCGATGGTCGGCCGCCCCGACAGCGACTTCTTCCCCGCCGAGCAGCTCGTCGGCGACCCCTCCCGAGGGATCCGCGGCTTTCGCGAGGACGACGACCGGGCGATGGCAGGCACGCCGATCCGCAACCCGGAGGTCGCGGCCCCGCTCGCGGGCGCGGGTCGGCACCTCTTCGACACCTTCAAGGCGCCGCTGCACGACCAGGAGGGCCACGCCTACGGCATGCTCGGCCACTGGCGCGACGTCACCCGGCGCGTCGAGGCCACGAAGAGCCTGCGGCGCTCGCTCGCCGAGAAGGAGACGCTGCTCCGCGAGATCCATCACCGGGTCAAGAACAACCTGCAGATCATCTCGAGCCTCCTGCACTTTCAGGCCAGGACCGTCAAGAACCCCGAGGACGTGGCCGCCTTCGTCGAGGGCCGCCGCCGCCTGCTGGCGATGCTCCTGGTCCACGAGCGCCTCTATCAGACCAAGGACCTGTCGCAGATCGAGTTCCACGGCTATATCCGCGCGCTGGTGCGGGCCTTGATGCGCTCCCACGATCAGGGCCACGTCGTCATCGACACCGTCGCCGACGAGATCCACCTGCCGATCGAGCTCGCGCTGCCCAGCGGCATGATCCTCTGCGAGCTCATCACCAACATCTTCAAGTACGCCGCCCGCGGCCGCGACACCTGCCACGCGCTGGTGAGCGCCCGTTGTGACGGGGGCCGGGTGATCCTCACCGTCGACGACGACGGCGTCGGCTTCCCGGCGGGCTTCGACCCGGCGACGGTGAGCACCTTCGGATGGAGCCTGATCCGGGACCTGGTCCTGCAGCTCGACGGCACCCTCGTCACGCGCACGGCCCATGGCGCCCACGTCGAGATAACCTTTACCCGGCCGGTGGCGGCCGGAACCCAGGAGCCCCCCACATGAGCCGCTCTCGGCGAATCTTCGTGGTCGAGGACGAGGCGCTGATCGCCATGGAGCTGCGCGATCACCTCCGAGAGCTCGGCTACGAGGTCTGTGGTCACGCCGCCCGCGGCGAGGCCGCCCTGCGCATGATCCCGGAGGCCGCCCCGGACCTCATTCTCATGGACATCAACCTCGGCCATGGAATGTCGGGCCTCGAGGTCGCCGAGCGCCTGCAGCAGGGCTGCGAGGTGCCGATCGT
>JBGASI010000394.1:0-4852 GCA_044229815.1 Vicinamibacteria bacterium
CGGGGTTCACCCATGAGGCGCAGAGCGCCGAATCATATCACTCTTCGCTGGCGGCCCCGGCCAGGAAGCGGGCGCCGATGCGGCTGGGCCCCTCCCCCTCGAAGCGCTCCACGCGGCACACCACGGCCCGGGCCCGGTAGACCTCCTGGTTGCCGAAGTGCCGCCGCAGCGAGGCGGGCAGCTCGATCGCGAGACGGAGCCGGGCCCCCACGGCGATCGTGCGCTGGCTCTCGAAGCAGATGCCGCCGCCGCTGACGTTGACGCTGCGCGTGTGCTCGCGGAAGCCGGCGCCGGCCGCGTCCTCGCCCTGGACCTCGACCGGGAGCTGCAGGCCGACGCGCTTCTCGCGCTGGATCAGGCTCATGGTCGCCTCCCGGCCCGCGCTCAGTCGGCGTAGCGCAGCAGGACCACCGTCACGTTGTCGCGCCCCCCCGCCTCGTTGGCCGCGTCGAGCAGGCGCGTCGCGGCCTCCTCGAGCGAGGCCCACGGGGCGAGCAGCAACCGGGCCAGTTCCTGGTCGTTCAGCATGCCGTGCAGGCCGTCGGAGCAGAGCATGGCCAGGTCGCCCGGCTCGAACTGGTGCTCGATCACGTCGAGGTCGATCGTGTCGCGCGCGCCGACCGCCTTCGTGATCACGTTGCGCAGCGGGTGGTGCTCGACGTCGTCGGAGTTGAGGATGCCCTCGCCGAGCGCCGCCGAGACCCACGAGTCGTCCCGCGTCAGCTGGTGCAGCGCGCCGCCGCGCACCAGGTAGCAGCGGCTGTCTCCGGCCGAGCCGATCGTCAGCACCTTGCCGGTGGCGATCGAGGCCACGACCGTGGTGCCCATGCCGGTGAGCTCCTCGCGGTTGTCGGCGGCCTGGAACACCTTGGCGTTGGCGAGCTTGATCGCGGTCTTGATCCGGTTGCCGTCGAAGGAGAGGTTCGCGTCGAGGCCCCAGGGCCAGGTGATCTCGCGCTCGATGCCGCTCTTCTCGACGAACGAGGCCAGGGTGTCGATCGCCATGCGCGAGGCGACCTCGCCCGCGTTGTGGCCGCCCATGCCGTCGCAGACGGCGTAGAGGCTCGTCTCCGGAGAAACGAGGAAGCTGTCCTCGTTTATCTTCCGGCGTCGGCCGACGTCGGTCCGCCCGTACGCCTCGATCATTGGATTGGGTGCAGCATAGGGGCTTTCCCCGGCCTGGTCAAACCTTCCCGGCGCGCGCGTCGCGCAGGGTCTGCTTCATCTCGCGCACGGCCCGCTCCATCCCGACGAGCAGCGCCCGGGCCACGATCGAGTGCCCGATGTTGAGCTCCACGATCTCGCTGACGGCCGCCAGCGGCGGGACGTTGAGGTAGCCGAGGCCGTGCCCGGCGTGCACCTCGAGGCCGAGCTTGCGCGCGAGGCGGGACGCGTCGAGCACCTTGCGCAGGGCGGCCTCGCGGGCGCGCGTGTCCTGCGCCTCCGAGAAGGCGGCGGTGTTGATCTCGATCGCCCGCGCGTCGAGCTTGTGACACTCCTTCACCTGCTCGAGCTCGGGGTCGACGAACAGGCTCGTCTCGATCCCGGCCTCCTGCAGGGTCTTCAGCATCGGGCGGATCTGGACGCTGTTGAGCACCACGTCGAGGCCACCCTCCGTCGTCAGCTCCTCGCGCCGCTCGGGCACCAGCGTGACCTGGTGGGGCTTCACCGTCAGCGCGATCCGCGTCATCTCCTGCGTCGCGGCCATCTCGACGTTCAGGCGCGTGCGCACGACCTGCTTGAGGACCTCGAGGTCCCGGTCCTGGATGTGCCGGCGGTCGCCCCGCAGGTGGACGGTGATGCCGTCGGCGCCGCCGAGCTCCGCGAGCACCGCCGCCTGCACGGGGTCGGGCTCCTGCGCCCGCCTCGCCTGGCGCACGGTCGCCACGTGATCGATGTTGACCCCGAGTCTCAGCATCGCGCGTGAGTATAGTACGGACCTTCCGAACCGGAAGCTCCGCCCGCCCCCTCGCCCCTTGCGCGAACCGCCCGATCGGGCACAATGGAAGCCAGCTGAGGGGCGCTGCGACCCCGTCTTCGAACGGGGCCAGGCTCAGCGACGAAAAACGGCGCTCGCGAACCAATGGACCGGTTTGGGGCGCCGCCCGCATTTCCGGCGCTCCCCAACGAAGCGAGGAGTGGGAATGTCCGCAACTGCTGAGACGAAGACGGCCGACTTCAAGGTGGCCGACCTGGCCCTGGCCGGCTGGGGCCGCCGCGAGATCGCGATCGCGCAGACGGAGATGCCGGGCCTGATGGCGATCCGCGAGGAGTATGCCAAGGGCCAGCCGCTGCGCGGCGCCCGCATCTCGGGCTCGCTGCACATGACGATCCAGACCGCGGTGCTGATCGAGACGCTGAAGGCGCTAGGCGCCGACGTGCGCTGGGCCTCCTGCAACATCTTCTCGACGCAGGACCACGCGGCCGCCGCGATCGCCGCGGGCGGCACGGCCGTGTTCGCCTTCAAGGGCGAGTCGCTCGAGGAGTACTGGGAGTTCACCCACCGGATCTTCGAGTGGCCCGACGGCGGGACCTCGAACATGATCCTCGACGACGGCGGGGACGCGACGCTGCTGCTGCACCTGGGCGCGCGCGCCGAGAAGGACGCCTCCTCGCTCGCCAGCCCGGCGAGCGAGGAGGAGCGCGTGCTGTTCGCCTCGATCCGGAAGCGCCTCGCGGAGAAGCCCGGCTGGTACGCGAAGCAGCTCGCCTCCGTGCGCGGCGTGACCGAGGAGACGACCACCGGCGTCCACCGCCTCTACCAGATGCACGAGAAGGGCGAGCTGCGCATCCCGGCGATCAACGTCAACGACTCGGTGACCAAGTCGAAGTTCGACAACCTCTACGGCTGCCGCGAGTCGCTGGTGGACGGCATCAAGCGCGCCACGGACGTGATGGTCGCCGGCAAGATCGCGCTCGTCTGCGGCTACGGCGACGTGGGCAAGGGCTCGGCCCAGGCGCTGCGCGCGCTCTCGGCCCAGGTCTGGGTCACCGAGATCGACCCGATCTGCGCGCTGCAGGCGGCGATGGAGGGCTACCGCGTCGTCACCATGGACTACGCCGCCGACAAGGCCGACATCTTCGTGACCGCCACCGGCAACTACCACGTGATCGGACACGACCACATGGCGAAGATGAAGGACCAGGCGATCGTCTGCAACATCGGCCACTTCGACAACGAGATCGACGTCGCCTCGATCGAGGGCTACCGCTGGGAGGAGATCAAGCCCCAGGTCGACCACGTGATCTTCCCCGACGGCAAGCGCATCATCCTGCTGGCGAAGGGCCGCCTGGTGAACCTCGGCTGCGGCACCGGGCACCCCTCCTACGTGATGTCGTCGTCCTTCGCGAACCAGACGATCGCGCAGATCGAGCTGTGGAGCGAGCGGGACTCCGACAAGTACCCGGTCGGCGTCTACACGCTGCCAAAGCACCTCGACGAGAAGGTGGCCCGGCTCCAGCTGCGCAAGCTGAACGCGCAGCTGACCGAGCTGAGCGCGCAGCAGGCGGCCTACATCGGGGTCAGCCCGCAGGGTCCCTACAAGTCGGACCGCTACCGCTACTAGGAGCTTCGTCGTCCGGTCCCAGCCGGCGCGCCGGCCCGGCCCCCGCGGGGGCGGGCCGGCCGTGCCGGGGCTGCTCGGCCTAGCGGGGCCGCTCGTTCAGCAGCAGCCAGTAGAGGCCGAGCTGCGAGACCGCCTCGGCGAACTTGTCGAACTCCACGGGCTTCACGATGTAGCTGTTCGCCCCCAGGTCGTAGCTGCGGATCATGTCGCTCTCCTCGCGCGACGAGGTCAGCATCACGACCGGAATCGACTTCGTCCGGGCATCGCTCTTCAGGATGCGCAGGACCTCGAGCCCGTCCACCCGGGGCAGCTTCAGGTCCAGGAACACCACCTTGGGAGACGGCGTCGCGAGGCCCTCGTAGCGGCCGGTCGAGAAGAGGAACTCGAGCGCCTCCTCGCCGTCTTCCACCGCCTTGATCGGGTTGGCCAGCGTGCGCAGGGCGCGCCGCGCCAGCTCCAGGTCGTTCGGATCGTCCTCGACCAGCAGGATGTCCACCGCGATCCCGGCCACGTTCATCTCTCCCCCTCCAGCGGCAGCGAGAAGCCGAACGTGGCGCCCTCGCCGACACGCCCCTCTGCCCACACCCGCCCGCCGTGGCGGGTCACGATCCGCTGGACCAGCGCCAGCCCGACGCCCGTGCCCTCGAACTCGCGGCTGCTGTGCAGCCGCTGGAAGACGCCGAACAGCTTGCCGGCGTACCTCATGTCGAAACCGACGCCGTTGTCGCGTACCACGTACACGGCCTCACCGCCCTCGAGCCGGCCGCTGATCTCGAGCTCCGGCCGCTCCCTGGGACCCGTGAACTTGAGGGCGTTGGAGAGCAGGTTGCCCAGCACCTGGCGGATCAGCGCGCCGTCGGCGAGGGCCTCCGGCAGCTCGCCGATCGCGAGCCGCACCTGGCGCGGCGGCGCCGGGGCGAGCTCGTGGAACACCGCTTCGGCCAGGGCCCGCATGTCCAGGCGCGAGCGCCGCAGCTCGCAGCGCCCGACGCGGGAGAAGGCCAGCAGGTCGTCGATCAGCTGCCCCATCCTCCGGGCGTTGTCCTGGACGAGCCCCAGCAGGCGGAGGCCTTCCGGGTCGAGGTTCTTGCGGTGGTCCTCCTCGAGGATGCGGGCAAAGCCGTTGATGCCCCGCAGCGGGGCGCGCAGGTCGTGGGAGACCGAGTAGCAGAAGGCCTCCAGCTCGCGGTTGGCGTGCTCGAGCTCGACCGTCCGCTCGGCGACCCGGCGCTCGAGCTCGTCGTTGGCGCCCTCGAGCTGCTTCTGGGCCTGCCGCAGGGCGTCGA
>JBGASI010000395.1:0-4848 GCA_044229815.1 Vicinamibacteria bacterium
CGATGTAGAGGACCTCGCCGCCAGCGGCCGTCCACGACAGGCCGGTGGCGACGCCCGGGATCTGCGTGCGCTCGTCCGTCTCCTCCTCGCGCATGTAGTACGGGGCGCCGAGGAACTCCTCGACCCGCTCGGGCGTGACCGCGACCGTGTCGGTCTTCCCCTCGGCCTTGCGGCGGGCGACCTTGCGGATGATGCTCGCCACCTCGCGCTCGAGGTTGCGCAGGCCGGCCTCGCGCGTGTAGTCGCGGATCAGCTTCACCAGGGCGTCGTCGCCGAACGCCACCTGCTCCGCGGTCAGGCCGTGGTTGTCGAGCTGGCGCGGGATGATGTGGCGCCGCACGATGTGCAGCTTGTCCTCCTCGGTGTAGCCGGCCAGCCGGATCACCTCCATGCGGTCGCGCAGCGCCGGCGGGACGGTGTCGAGGATGTTGGCGGTCGTGATGAAGAGGACCTCCGAGAGGTCGAACGGCAGGTCGATGTAGTGGTCCTTGAAGCTGTTGTTCTGCTCGGGGTCGAGCACCTCGAGCAGCGCCGAGGATGGGTCGCCGCGGAAGTCGGCGCCGATCTTGTCGACCTCGTCGAGGATGATCACGGGGTTCTTGCTGTCGGTGCGGCGCAGGCCCTGGATGATCTGGCCCGGTAGCGCGCCGATGTAGGTGCGCCGGTGGCCGCGGATCTCGGCCTCGTCGCGCATGCCGCCGAGGCTGAGCCGGTGGAACTTGCGCCCGAGCGCCGTGGCGATCGACTTGCCGAGGCTCGTCTTGCCGACTCCGGGCGGGCCGACGAAGCAGAGGATCGGCCCCTTGATGTCCGGCTTCATCTTGCGGACCGCCAGGTACTCGAGGATGCGGTCCTTGACCTTCTCGAGGTCCCAGTGGTCGTCGTCCAGGACGGCCTTCGCCTTGGCCAGGTCGATCTCGACCTCGCTGCGCTTGTTCCAGGGCAGCGAGACGAGCCAGTCGAGATAGGTCCGAGTGACGGTGTACTCGGCTGCGGCCGGGGACATGCGCGCGAGGCGGTCCAGCTCGCGCAGGGCCTCCTTCTTCGAGTCCTCCGGCATGCCGGCCGCCTCGATCTTCTCGCGCAGCTCGGAGTTCTCGCGCTGCTGATCGTCGTTGTCGCCGAGCTCCTTCTGGATCGCCTTCATCTGCTCGCGCAGGTAGTACTCGCGCTGGTTCTTCTGTAGCTCGCTCTTGACCTGGCTCTGGATCTTGCTGCCGACCTCGAGCACCTCGAGGTCCTTCACCAGCACCTTGTTGACCCGCTCGAGCCGCGCCCTTACGTCGAGCGTCTCGAGGAACTCCTGCCGCTGCGCGGTGTTGAGGCTGGGCAGGCTGCCGGCGATGAAGTCGGCGAGGCGCGACGGCTCCTGGATGTTCGCGGCGAGCGTCGCGAGCTCGTCGGACAGGGTGGGGGAGAGCTCGACCACCCGCTGGAAGAAGCCGAGCGCGCTCTGCCCGAGCGCGCGCACCTCCACTTCCTGCTCCGCGGGCACCTCGTCGCCGATCAGCTCCACCTGCGCTCGCAGGAACGGCCGGTACTGCGTGACGCTGCGGATCCGGAAGCGCTGGATGCCCTGGACCACGAGCCGCAGCGAGCCATCGGGGAAGCGGAACATCTTGTGGATGTGGGTGAGCGTGCCGATCTGGAACAGGTCGCTCTCGACCGGCTCGTCGACGGCGGGGTCCCGCTGGGTGACGACGCCGATGACCTTGCGTTCCTTGACCGCCTCGTTGACCAGGGCGACGGAGCTCTCGCGGGCGACCGCCAGCGGCAGGATGGCGTGCGGGAAGAGCAGGGTGTCCCGCAGGGGCAGGATCCCGAGGTCGGCCGGCAGCTCGCTCGGATCGACCTCGGGCAGCCCCTCGGACTCGAAGTCGGGCTTGCGCTCGTCGCTCATGGTCTCCTTCAGTCGCGGGATCCGGCCCGCAGTGTCACGCTCGCCAGCTCGCGCTGCAGCCGCTCGAAGGCCTTCGTCTCGCGGGCGGCCCGCACGTTGCTCTCGGCCTCCTCCTGGCAGTCGCGGCACAGGGACGCGAACGGCAGCGCCTTCAGCCGCGGGGCCGGGATCTCGAGGTCGCACTCCTGGCACAGGCCGTAGGTGCCCTCGTCGAGGCGCTGCAGGGCCTGGTCGATCTTCTTGAGGGTCTCGGACTTCATCTGCATGAGGGCGAGATCGACCTCCTGCACGAAGTCGTCGACGCTCTGCTCCTCGGCGTCGCGCACCTCCGAGGTCCCCGAGGGAATGCTCTCGCGCAACGAGCGCAGCTTCTCGTGGATCTCGCGGCGGCGATCCTCCAGGATGCCCTTCAGCAGAAGGTAACGGTCGGAGTCGATCATGGTCTTCCTAGCACTCGCCATCTGGATGCCTCCCTGCCTCGGTGAGGTTCCGCCCCCACGGACTCACTTGAGTTTCAACACGACGATGCGGTACTGGCCCTGGCTCAGCACGCGCAGGCGTGCGCGGCCGTCGGCCCGGGCCTGGTCGATCGCGCGCTCGAACGCGTCGACGCCGTCGATCGGCTGGCCGTTCACGCTCACGATCACGTCGCTCTGCGTCAGACCCGCATTCTCGGCCGCCTCGCCCGCCTCGACGTCCATCACCACCACGCCCCGGGTGCCCCGGGGCAGGTCCAGACGCTCGGCCATGGCCGGGGCGAGGTCGCGCAGGGTCATCCCCAGGCGCGCCCGGTCGCCGGCCTCGGCGGTGGCTGCAGTCGGCGCGTCCGGGAACGTTCCGAGCGTCACGCTCACGCTGCGACGCTCCTTGCCGCGCTGGAGCTCGATCTTGACGACGGCGCCGGGGGCCTTGGACGCGATGTAGCGCGAGAGGTCTCCGTTGCCTTCGATGGCGCGCCCGTCGGCGACCAGGATCACGTCCTCAGGCTGCAGGCCGGCCTTCTCGGCCGGCGAGCCGGGCGTCACCTCGTTCACGACCGCCCCCTTGCCGTCCTTGAGCCCGTAGGTGGCGGCCAGGTCCTCGGTCAGCTGGCCGATCTGGACGCCCATCCAGCCTCGCGTCACCTTCCCCTTCTCGCGCAGCTGCGGCAGGATCTCCTTCGCGACGTTGACCGGCACCGAGAAGCCGACGCCGGCGTTGCCGGAGCCGCCGCCGGTGAGGATCATCGTGTTGATGCCCACCACCTCGCCGCGCGTGTTGATCAGCGGGCCGCCGGAGTTGCCGGGGTTGATGGCCGCGTCGGTCTGGATCATCTTCACGGACGTGTACTGGACGCCCAGGCTCAGGTCGCGTCCCATGTAGGACACCACCCCGACCGTCACGCTGTTGTCGCCGAGGCCGAACGGGTTGCCGACGGCCATGACCCACTGGCCGACCTCGAGCTGGTCCGAGTCGCCGAGCGGCAGCACCGTCAGCGGGCCGGTCGGCTGGATCTTGATGAGCGCCACGTCCGTGCGCGCGTCCTGGCCGACCACCTTCGCCTCGTAACGGCGGCCGCCGGGGAACGTCACCGAGACCTCGTCGGCGCCCTCGATCACGTGCCGGTTCGTCAGGATGTAGCCGTCCTTGTCCACCACGAAGCCGGAGCCGAGGCTCGTCTGCGTGCGCCGCTGCTCGCGCTGGGTGCCGCGGCCGCTTCCCTGGTCCTGGGGAGTGCCGAAGAAGCGCTCCATCAGGTCCTCGCCCTGGTAGCCGTGGAACGGGTCACGGTAGCGGGGCAGCCGTACGACCTTCGAGGTGTTGATGTTGACGACGCCCGGAGTGGTCGCCTTGGCGATGTCGCGGAAGGTGTCCAGGCCAAACGGCGCGGCTGCCCGCGCGGTGCCCGCCTCGGCCGTCGCCACGGTTGCCGCCTGGGCCGCCTGGGGTCGGCGGACCTGCGTCGTGTAGAGCGCGCCGAGCAGCGTCGCCGCCATCGCCACCGAGAAGAACGACGCGACCGTCAGTGTCCGGGTCTTCATCGAGATCATCGCTCCAGGGGCAGGGCCACTTCGGCCCACCCGACTAGGTACGTCTTCGTTCCGCCATCCATTCCGCGCCGGCAGGCGGTGCCCTTCAGGCTGTCGCCTGTGCAAACGGAGTGCCGGTGATCGCCCGCCCGCGGACCAGGATCGTTCGGGCCATTCTGACCGGCAAAGTGGTTCATTAAAAGGCCTTTACGCGATCGGCGAGTGAAAAGTTGTCTTCGGTCTGGCTCTCGTTCGAATCTCTGCGGGGGGGGAATGGGGGTGGTGTCACCCGAACGCCACACCCGAACGCCCCGGGGAGCCGAACGGGCCGGCTCCCCGGGGGACGGTTGCAGGGGATCAGTAGTCGTCCATCCCCGGCGCCGCCGGGGCCTGCTTCTTCTTCTCGGGGATCTCGGCGACCACGGCCTCGGTCGTCAGCATGAGGGCTGCGATCGAGGAGGCGTTCTGCAGGGCGCTCCGAACGACCTTGGCGGGATCGATGACGCCGGCCTCGACCAGGTTCTCGTACCTGTCGGCCTGGGCGTTGTAGCCGTAGTCGGCCTCCTTCGAGGCCTTGACCTGCGCCACGACGATGTTGCCTTCCTGTCCGGCGTTCGTCGCGATCCAGCGCGCCGGCTCCTCGATCGCCCGGCGGGTGATCTCGATGCCCACGCGCACGTCGTGGCTGAGGTCCTTCTCGTCCGCCAGCAGCTTGTCGAGGGCGGGGATCGCGCGCAGCAGGGCCACACCGCCGCCGGGGACGATCCCCTCCTCGACGGCCGCCTTTGTCGCGTGCATCGCGTCCTCGACGCGGGCCTTCTTTTCCTTCATCTCGGTCTCGGTCGCAGCGCCGACCTTGATCACCGCGACGCCGCCGACCAGCTTCGCGAGCCGCTCCTGCAGCTTCTCGCGGTCGTAGTCGGAGGTCGTCTCGTCGAT
>JBGASI010000396.1:0-4843 GCA_044229815.1 Vicinamibacteria bacterium
GCCTTCGGCGGCGACGACTTCTTCTGGGGGACGGGCTGGGAAGGGCACCGGGCCGACCTCGGTCGCGCCGCCGGCCGCAACTCGAGCGTCCACCTGGTCGCCCAGTGGCAGCGCTTCAAGGACAGCGCGAACCCGCTGGTGCGCGAGCAGTGGGTCAAGCGCTACCGGGTGGAGTACCGCGCCAGCTTCTAGTTCCGGGACGAGCCTGGCCGGCTGGGCCGTCGGGGCTGCACCACGAGACATAGGGCCGTTCGGCCTTCCCTTGATAGGCTTGCTCATGGTGAGTCTTCGGGTTGCCCCCAGGGCGCGCTGCGGGCTGGCGCTGCTGGTCGCCCTCTCGAGCGGCTGCGGCGGCTCTGCCGGGCCCAGCCCGGGGCCGACGCCGACGGCGTCTCACACACCCGGCTCCGCCGCCGCCAACCCCACGACGGGCGCGTGCGGCGGCATCGAGCTCAACCCGATCAACCGGCACTACTTCAGGGACGCGGCGAGCGGCCGGCCGGTGCTCATCGTCGGGTTCAGGAACCTCACGCCGCAGTTCGCGAAGGTCATGCCGACGGCGCCCCCGGGTGAGGCGCAACCGACCGGGGCCGGCCTGCCCGACCCGAGATTCGTGGACTACGAGATCGATGACATGACCGGTCAGGCGGGTCTGTTCGGCTTCCCGGGCTTCAAGCGCCACTACGCGACCGTGCTCCACCTGGGGGCCGGCAACGATCCCGTGCTCGACCCCCTGTACGACAACGGGAACGGCATCAACGCCGCTCCGACCTTCTATGCGTGGCCGTGGCGGCGCGATCGGGGGCGCGGCGCCTGCTACGGGGACTATGGCGATCCCAAGGGCACCCGCTACGACGTGGGCGGCAACGGCAGTTGCCCGGCCGCCTGGAACGACGCCTACTTCGATCGGCTGAGCGCTGCGGTGAGCCGGGCGAGCAGCTCGTGCATCACCTCCGAGGTCAAGCTGTTCGACAAGTCGATGCTGCAGAACCACTGGCGAACCGTTCCCTGGGCGTCCGACAACTCCTCGAACGGAATCGAGCTTCCTTCCTGCACGCAACCCGGCGCCTGGGCCGAGGCCTTCTACTCGCAGGGGTCGGCGCCGGCGCTCCGGCTCTCCCAGCAGTGCTACGTCGACAAGATCCTCGACTCGACGAAGGCCTCCAGCAACGTCGTGTACGAGATCGAGAACGAGAACGTCACCTATGGCAGCGAGCCGTGGGCCGGCACCTGGGCGCAGCGGGTCAGGGAGCGGACCTCGCACCTGGTGTCGTACAGCAGCCTGTGGGACGTGGACCTGGCGTCGGCGGTCGCCGATCCGCGCATCGACATCGTGAACCTCCACTTCGGCATACCGCTCGAGAGCGATCGAGGCCGCCCGCGGGATTTCGTGACCGCGAACTGGAGAGTCGGGGTGTCGAGCAGCAACGGCGCGGTCGTCAGCGGCAAGCCCGTGAACGTGGACGAGTTCGGAAAGTGCCATGGCAGGGGGGGCACGGCGCCCAGCTACGAAACGCTCCGCCAGATGGCGTGGAGCATCGTCGCGGGCGGGGGGCACTTCCACATCGAGGACACGTGCGATCCCTTGATACCGGATCCCGGGGAAGCGCCGATGGCCGTCGACTCCAGGCCCCGTCAGGTCGTCGAGAACATCCGGCGCTTCGTGGAAGACAGCGGCCTGCGCGACGGCGGGTGGAACTTCGTGATGAGCGAGCCGTTCCCCGCGCCTCCCGCCCCAGGTGCGCCGGCGCCGGCACAGGTGCCGGGCCGCTTCTGCATGGGTCCGGACGACGCGATCTTCCAGGCCACCGGCTTGGCGGCCCCGCGCGACTACCTCTGCTACTACGACGGCACCGACGGCTCGGTCGTCAAGACGCTGCGCGGCATCGCGGGCCCTGCCGGCTACACGGCGTTGTGGTGGGATCCACGGGACGGTGGCTTCACGGGGCCGGGAGTCGAGCTCGGCTGCGTCACCGACCACACCGTGACCGTCTCGGCCCCCGACGCCTCCGACTGGGTCCTGCTCCTTCGGAAGGCGAGGGACTGCTCCGGCTGAGCCGCTCGCCGGCTCAGCGCACGGGCGCGGCGGGCTTCGGCGCGGGCCGGGGAGCCCCGGCCTGCAGCGCGTCGAGCAGCGCGTAGGGCAGCAGCACGGTCACCAGCACGTGGTTGGCCTCGGTGGCGACCGAGACCGCGGAGGCCAGCTGCTGCAGCTCCGGCTTCTGCGCCGCCTGCAGGCTCAGCAGGGCGACGAGCCCGCGCACGACGTCGGCCACGCTGCGCGCCGCCGCCTCGTCCGCCGTGTCGCCCGTGATCGCGAGCGACACCTGCGGGTCGAGGTCGCCGGTCACGCTGAGCGCGCGCAGCGCGGGCAGCGTCATCATGGCGCCCTCGCCCCCGCCCGGCGCCGGCACGGCGCTCGGCAGGCCCGCGAGCACGCTCTGGTCGCCCACCATCCAGAAGGTCGACCCCGGCCGCACTTTCTCGACGCGCCGCAGCAGGGTGGCGTTGCCCTTGAGCGGCGTCTCGCCGCGCGTCCGGCTCGAGACCGCCGCCTCGACCCGGTCCCTGCTCCCGAACAGCAGCGAGCTCCCGTCGAGGAACGCGAGCGCCGTCGCTCGCGGCGCGTCTTCCTTGAAGGCGTAGACGGTGACGCCGTCGTGGTTGTAGCCGCGCGCCTTGCCCTCGGTCTCGAGCGAGCGGCCGAGCTTGTAGAGGTCGAAACGGCCCGTGATCAGGGCCAGCGTCGGCGCCTCACGGCCGGTGCCGCTGCCGGCGACCACGATCTGGTCGAGGTCGCGGGCCGGGTTGAGGCCGGTCTTCTGCTCGAGCTCGGCGAGCGCCCCCGGCTGCATGCCCGGCCGGGAGGCGTAGCGCGCGTAGAACGGGCTCGCGACGAAGCGCTTCACGTCGAGGCCCAGCACGTAGCGGGTGTCGGCCGGCAGCACCAGCGCCTCGCCGGGCAGCGGCCCGACGGCGGCCCGCAGGGGGTTGAGCCACAGCGCGCCCAGCCCCGCCAGCACGCCGAGGACGACCACGACCATCGAGGCGATCACGACCAGGCGGCTGCGTGTCATGGCTGGGCTCCCGTCGGACAGGCCGACTTCCTCATTGCTCGAGTACGTACTCGCGGCTCGAAAAGATCCTGGCCGCCGCGGCGACGAAGACGACGCTCAGCACCAGCAGCACCGGCAGGGCCTGGGCGACCGGCAGCACCTGTTCGCCGAGCAGGCCGGCCAGGCCGTGCTCGGCCGGGTGGTGGGTCACCAGCGAGCGCAGCCACGCCGTCAGCGTGAGCCGGGGCAGGTAGCCCGGCAGGTAGACCAGCAGCTCCCAGCCAAACAGGAAGACGAGGCCGGGGATGAGCGGCCGCTTCAGCACCACGCCCAGCAGCGCGAAGAACGCCCCGTAGGCGACCAGGGCGAGCGCCATGGCCCCGAGGTCGCGGAACAGGTCGCCCACCGCCGGGCCCACCGCCGGCAGGCCGCGCGTGCCGAGCAGCAGGAAGAAGCTCAGCACGCCGGACGGCAGCGCCAGGCTCAGCGTCGTCGCGCAGTAGGCGGCGAACTTGCCGGCGAAGATCGACTCGCGGGTCAACGGGCGCGTGACGAGGTAGGTCAGGGTGCGGCCCTCGATCTCGTCGGCGATCAGGGCCGTGGCGTAGAACAGCGCCGCCAGCGGCAGCACGTTGCGGATCCAGTAGACCGCCACGATCATCGCGTAGAAGTCGCGCGGGGTGACGGCCGCGGCGCGCGGGTCGAAGGCGAGGGCGACGCGGTAGGCCAGGGCGAAGGCGACCGGCATCGCGATCAGCAGCCCCATCAGCAGGCTGCGCCTCGTCCACAGCATGGCCTCGAGCGAGACGTCGAACACCGCCCGCGCGGCGGCCGCGAAGGGCACGGGCCGGCTGGTGTCTCTCATCGCTGCACCAGGTAGCGGAAGACCGACTCCAGGTTCTCGTCCGGCGAGTACATCTCGACCACGCCCGCCTCGAGCGCCGCCTCCTGCAGCCCGCGGTAGAACTCGTCCGGCCGCGCGGTCTGCACGGTGAGCCACTCACCCTCCGCGCCGAAGGTCACCGACAGCACGTTCGGCCAGCCCACCACCGCGCCGGCCAGCCGCCGCGGGTCGCGGGCGCGCAGGGCGACCGTGTGCGGGTGCTCGTCGAGCAGGTCGCGGATCTCGCGCACGTCGCCCTCGGCCAGCACGCGGCCGTTGTGCACCAGCAGCACGCGCCGCGTCATCGCCTCGACCTCGTGCAGGATGTGGCTGGAGACGACCACGGTCTTGCCCTCGCGACCCATCCGGCGCACGAGGTCCATCACGCGGCGGCGGTTCAGCGGGTCCATCCCGCTCACCGGCTCGTCGAGCAGCAGCACGTCCGGGTCGTGGGCGATCGACTGCGCCAGCTTGACGCGCTGGCGCATGCCCTTGCTGTAGCCGCCGATCCGGCGGTTCCTCGCGTCGAGCAGAGCCACCTCGTGCAGCGCGTTCTCGGCCCGGTGACGGCACTCGGCCTCGTCGTAGCCGGTGAGCCGGAGCAGCGAGGTCAGGAACTGCAGGCCCGTCAGGTGTTCCCAGAAGGCGTCCGGCTCCGGGCACAGGCCGACACGGTGGAAGACCTCGGGCGAGCCCCAGGCGGGCCGGCCGAGCAGGCGCACCTCGCCCTGGCTCGGGCGCAGCTGGCCCGCCGCCAGCTTGAGGAACGTCGACTTGCCCGCCCCGTTCGGGCCGAGCAGGCCGGTGACCCCGGCCGGAACGCTCACGGTCACGTCGTTGAGCGCGATCACCTCGCCGTACCAGCGCGAGGCCCGCTCGAGCTCGAGCGGCGCGGCGGGGGCCG
>JBGASI010000397.1:0-4836 GCA_044229815.1 Vicinamibacteria bacterium
GGCCGCCTGCGGGGCGGCGGGCGCCGGGACGGCGAGCAGCGCGGCGACGGCCAGGGACGCGAGTGCCCGGTCCTTCACTTCTTCTGCAGCGCGGCGAGCAGCGATTTCGCCACTTCGAGCGTCGGCGTTCCCGCCGGCGCCGCGGCGATGAACTTCTCGAGCCTCGAGATCGCCTCCGCCTTGTTGTTCTGGTTGAGGGCGACCGTCGCCAGGTGGTACTGCGTCTCGAAGTTCTGCGGGTCGAGCTGCTCGGTCTTGAGGAAGGCTTCCTTGGCCGTGGCAGCGTCGCCCGCGCCCTCGGCGAGCACGCCGAGCGCGTACTGCAGGCGGCCGCTCTCGGGGTTGGCCTCGGCGCCCTGCTTGACGGCGGCGATCGCCTGGTCGCGCTTGCCGGTCTCGGCCAGCAGCGTCGCGAGCCCGACGTAGCCGTCGACGAAGATCGGGTCGAGCTCGATCGACTTGCGCAGCGAGGTCTCCGCTTTCGCGAGCTCGCCCTTCTTCTTGTACACGGTGCCCAGGTTGTAGTGCACGAGCGGGATCTGCGGCGCGGTGACCAGGATCGCCTCGTAGGCGGCGATCGCGCCGTCCGTGTCGCCGGCCTTCGCCAGGCCGATCGCGTTGTTGATGGCGCTGGTGATCTGGCCGAGGTTCTGCGGGGCCGCTGCTCCCGCGGCGGCGAGCCCCGACCCGGGCGGCGGCGCGGCGGCGGCGGCCGGCCGGACCACGAACTTGTATTCGGGCGGCTTCTGCAGGGATTCGACCTCCTGCAGGTTGGTGTTGAAGGAGACCTCGCCGAGGCCTTCCTTCTTGAGCGTCACCCGGTAGGTGCCGGAGTAGACCCTCACGTGCGTGAAGAGGCCGTTCTTGTCGGTCTTCGTCCGGTACTTCTGGACGATGTGGCCCTTGTAGTCGAGCAGGACCTGGACGTCGGCGATCGGGTTGCCGTCGGCGTCCACGACCTTGCCGAGCGCCGTGATGGTGCCCTGCGCGCGCGCGGAAGGCGCGGCCAGGAGAATGAGGCCGATCGCGGTGGCGACCGCTGCGGCGATGCTGCGCTTCATCGAGTTCCCTCCAGGAGCGGTGGACAAGGGCCCATCATACAGCCCCGGGGCGGCACTATAATGCGGGCTTGAGCCACGGTCGCACCCTCCTCTTCTGCGGCGGTCTGCTCGGTGCCGTCGCGGGTTCCCTGCTCCTCGCCGAGAGGGCCGGCGCCGCCGCGAGCGGGCCCGCCCGCACCCCGCTTGCCGCACGGGCGGAGGCCGCGCGCCTGGCCGGCCGCCTCGACGAGGCCGCGGCGCTCTACCGCGAGGCCCTCTCCGGGCGGCCGCGCTGGGCCGAGGGCCTGTGGGCGCTCGGGACGATCGCGTACGAGCAGGACCGTTTCACGGAGTGCCGCGACGCCTTCGCCCGGCTGCTCGTCCTGCAGCCGAAGCTGGCCCCCGCCTGGGCGCTGCGGGGCCTGTGCGAGTTCCGGCTCGGAGCGCGCGCCTCTGCCCGCGCTCGCCTCGCGAAGGCGCTCGAGCTGGGCCTGCCGGCCTCCGAGGAGCTCGGGCGGGTCGCCCGCTACCACGTGGCGCTGCTGCTGGTGCGCGACGGGGCCTTCGACCTCGCGATCGCGCCGCTGCGGGAGATCGTGCAGTTCCAGGCGCCGACGCCGGAGCTGGAGACGGCCTGCGGGCTGGTGCTGCTGCGCCGGCCGCTGCTGCCGGCCGACGTGCCGGAGGCGACCCGGCCGCTCGTGCAGCAGGCCGGGCAGGCCTACTGCGCGCACCTCGCCCGGCACCCCGAGCAGGCCCTGCCGCGGTTCGAGGCGCTCGTGCGCGAGCACCCGCGCGAGCGTTACCTGCGCTACGGCTACGGCCTGGCGCTCGCCCAGCAGGGCTCGGCCGAGGCCCTCGACCAGTTCGCGCGGGAGGTGGAGCTGTTTCCGGACGACGTGCTGGCCCGGGTCGAGCTCGGCTTCGGCCTGCTCGCCCGCGGCCGCGAGGCCGAGGCCGTGGCGCCGGCACGGGAGGCCGTGCGCCTCGCGCCCGGCCTGTTCGCCGCGCACCTGGTGCTCGGCCGCGCCCTCGCCGCGACGGGCGCGCTGCCGGAGAGCGTGCGCGAGCTGGAGACGGCGGCCGCGCTCGCGCCGCGGATCCCGGCCGTGCAGCTGGCCCTGGCGCGCGCTTACGCGCAGGCCGGCCGCCCCGCGGAGGCCCAGCGCGCGAACGCCGCCTTCCAGGCGCTCGAGGCGGCTCGTCGCGGCTCGCCTCCCGCGCCCGGCACCCCGTAGGGCTCGCGTTATACTCGGGGTTCGGGTCCCATGCCGATGGCCTCCCTCCTTCCGCTCCTCGTGCTCCTGACGCTCCCGGCCGGCGCTGCGCCCGCCCAGGCCGCGGCCCCCGAGACGTTCGAGGCAGCCTCCCGGCGCGCGCAGGTGGCGCTGCAGGCCGGGCGCGACCCCGAGGCGATCGGCGCCTACCAGGCGGCTCTCGCCCTGCGCGCGGACTGGGACGAGGGCCTGTGGTACCTCGGGACGCTGCTCTACCAGGCGGGCCGCCGCGACGAGGCCGATGCCGCGTTCGCGCGCTTCCTGGAGCTCAAGCCGAAGGCCGGCGCCGGCTGGGTGCTGCGCGGCTTCTGCGCGTTCGAGAGCGGGGACCACAAGGCCGCCGCGGACCGGCTGCAGAGGGGGCTCGGGCTCGGGCTCGCAGGCAACGCGGAGCTGGACTCGCTCGCGCGCCTGCGCCTCGCCGTGGCGCTCGTGAAGACCCACGAGTTCGAGCGGGCGCTCCAGCCCCTGACGCTGCTCTCCCGCGCCGCGCCGGAGAGGCCCGAGGTGGTGAACCTCGTGGGGCTTGCCCTGCTGCGGATGCCACTGCTCCTCGCGGAGATCCCCGCGGAGCGGCAGGACCTCGTGCGGAAGACGGGCCGCGCCGGCGCCCTCCACCTGGCCGACCGCGGCGCGGATGCCGAGCGGGCGTACGCCGAGCTGGTGGCCGCCTACCCGAACGAGCCCTGGGTCCACTACGCCCAGGGCGTATTCCTGCTGCGCACCGACAGCGAGCGGGCCGTGGCGGCGCTCAGGCGCGAGCTGCAGCTCAACCCCGGCAACGTCCTCGCATGCCTCGACATCGCGTTCGAGCTGCTCAAGCTGCAGCGCAACGAGGAGGCGAAGACGGTGGCGGAGCGAGCCGTGGAGCTGGCGCCGACGCTCTTCGCCACGCACGTCGCGCTCGGCCGCGCGCTCGTCGAGACGGGCGAGGTCGAGCGCGGTATCCGCGAGATCGAGCAGGCGGTGCTGCGCGCGCCCGAGAGCCCGGAGGTCCACTTCGCGCTGGCGCGGGCCTACGCGCGGGCCGGGCGCGAGGACGACGCCGCGCGCGAGCGGGCGACGTTCGCGCGGCTCGAGCAGGAGCGCATGGCCGCCGGCGGCGCCGGACCGAGCGGCCACGGCGAGGCACGGCCCTGACGCTCGCCGGGCGGCTGCTGGGCGGAGTCGCCCTGGGCGCGCTGGCGGTGCTGGCCCTGCCGACGCCCGACCGCGCCGCCGAGCCGGCCCTGCGCTTCAGCGACGTGACCGAGGCGGCGCGGCTCACCTGGGGCATCCGCAAGGCCGCCACGCGCGGCTGGAATCTGGTCGAGACCATGGGCGGCGGCGGAGGGTTCGTCGACGTCGACGGCGACGGCTGGCTCGACGTCTACCTCGTGTCGTACTCCCTCGAGCCGCAACCCGGGACAGGCAAGCCCGTGGGGGACGCGCTGTTCCGCAACAACCACGACGGCACGTTCACGGACATCACCGCGACGGCCGGGATCTCGGGCCTGCGGCGCGGGATGGGCCTGGCGGTCGCGGACTACGACGGCGACGGCCGGCAGGACATCTACGTGAGCGGCTACGAGACGAGCGTTCTGTACCACAACGAGGGCGGTGGACGCTTGCGCGAGGTGACGGATCGGGCGGGTGTCCGCGGCAAGCTCTGGGGCTGCAGCGCCAGCTTCCTCGACTACGACCGCGACGGGATGCCCGACCTGTTCGTCTCGAACTACCTCGAGTTCGACGCGGACAAGCCAGGCAGCTACCCGTGCCGGATGTACGACGAGTATCCCTTCTGCGCGATCCTCAAGTTCGCGGGCCAGCCGAGCAACCTGTTCCGCAACCGGGGCGACGGGACGTTCGAGGACGCGAGCGCCGCCGCGGGGCTCGCCGCGCTCCCGGGCAAGGGCATGGCCGTCGTGGCCGCGGACCTCGACGACGACGGCTGGGTCGACGTGTTCCAGACGAACGACTCGGCGCCGAACTTCCTGTTCAAGAACGGAGGCGACGGGCGCTTCCGCGAGGTGGGCCTCGAGGCCGAGGTCGCCTTCGATCCCTCGGGACGCGTCACCGGCGCGATGGGCACCGACGCCGAGGACGTGGACGGCGACGGGCGCCTCGACCTGCTGGTCACGAACTTCAACCACTACGGCACCTTCCTCCACGTCAACTCGGGCGGGATGCGCTTCACGGATCGCGGCAGCGTGCTCGGGCTGTCGGCGCCCACGTTCAACGTCAGCGTCTACGGGGCCCGCTTCCTCGACGTCGACAACGACGGCTACGTGGACCTGTTCCTGGCCTCGGGGCACCCGTTCGTGCCCGTCTCCAAGGTGTGGCCGGGCGTCAACTACCGCGACCCGCCGTTCCTCTTCCGGGGCGACGGCCGCAAGTTCACGAACGTGGCGGCGGAGGCCGGCGAGGCCCTGCGGCGTCCCTACGCCGGCCGAGGCGTCGCCGTCGGCGACTTCGACAACGACGGCGACCCGGACGTGCTGATGCTGGGCATGGAGGAGCCGCCGCGTCTGCTGCGCAAC
>JBGASI010000398.1:0-4827 GCA_044229815.1 Vicinamibacteria bacterium
GGTTCGCCCCGGGCGGGGCGGAGGACGAGGCCGTGCGCCTGAACGTCGGCGCGCTCGACACCACGGCCCCCGAGGTGCAGGCGCAGCGCGAGGCCGTGGGCGGCTTCGACGGCAAGCGCCTGCACCTCGTGCAGTTCGCCGGGCCGGTGCAGCCCTCGTGGTACGAGGCGCTCGCGGCCACGGGCGTGCAGGTCGTCCAGTACATCCCCGCGAACGCGTACCTCGTGTACGGCGACTCGGGCTCGCTCGCGGGCGCCCAGGCGCTGGCCGCCAAGTCCGCCTTCGTGCAGTGGGACGGGGCCTACCTCGACCGCTACAAGATCCAGCCCACCGCGCAGGCGTCGTTGCGCGCCAAGCTCGGGCTGCCGGCGGAGCGCGACCTCTACACGGTGCAGCTGGTCGGCGACCCGGCGGCCAACGCGACAACGCTCGCGCTGCTGGCGGGCCGCTCGCCCGAGGCCTTCAAGAGCCGCTGGGAGTCCGGGCCCTACGTCAACGTGGTCGCGGCGCTGCCGCAGGACGCCGTCGCGGCGCTCGCGGCGCAGCCCGACGTCGTCTCGATCGACCGCTTCGTCGTCCCGCAGAAGAACGACGAGCGCCAGGACCGCATCATCACGGGCCAGCTCTCGGGTAGCGGGCCCGCCACGGGCGACCACCTGGCCTATCTGGCCGCGCGCGGCTTCACCCAGGCGCAGTTCACGAGCTCCGGCTTCGTGGTGGACGTCACCGACAGCGGCATCGACAACGCCACGACCTCGCCCAACCACTTCGGCCTGCACCTGGGCGGCGACCTGGCGCTGGCGGGCCGCGTCCAGTACAACCGGCTCGAGGGCACGCCGAACACCGGCAGCACCCTGCAGGGCTGCGACGGGCACGGCAACCTCAACTCGCACATCATCGCCGGCTACGTCCCCCCGGCCGCCAGCCTCCCGGTGCCGGCCGCGCACGCCGACGCCTCGGGCTTCCGCTTCGGCCTCGGGGTCGCGCCGTTCGTGAAGGTGGGCTCCTCGGTCATCTTCGACCCGGGCACCTACACCAACCCCAACCTGCCGAACCTCGCGTCGCGGGCCTACAACGACAACGCGCGCATCTCGAGCAACAGCTGGGGCGCGAACACGGCCGGCGCCTACACCGCCTCCTCGCAGACCTACGACGCGCTGGTGCGCGACGCCCAGCCGGCCACCGCCGCCGTGCCTGTCGCGGGCAACCAGGAGTACGTGGTCGTGTTCTCGGCCGGCAACGCCGGCTCGGGCGCCGGAACGATCGGCTCGCCGGGCAGCGCGAAGAACGTGATCACGGTGGGCGCCGCCGAGGGCGTGCAGGCCTTTGGTGGCGCGGACGGCTGCGGTATCGCGGACAGCGGGGCCGACAGCGCGAACGACATCATCTCGTTCTCGAGCCGTGGGCCGACGAGCGACGGGCGCATGAAGCCGGACATCGTCGCGCCGGGCACCCACATCAGCGGCGGTGTGTTCCAGGCAACGGCCACGACCGCCGGCAGCGGCGCGGCGGCGGCCTGCTTCGACGCCAGCGGCGCCTGCGCGGGCCCGGGCGGGTCGAACTTCTTCCCGACGACCCAGCAGTTCTACACTGCGTCCTCGGGCACGAGCCACTCCGCGCCGGCGGTGGCCGGGGCGGCCGCCCTGGTGCGGCAGCACTTCCTCAACAATAGCCTCGCGGCCCCCAGCCCCGCGATGACGAAGGCCGTTCTGCTCAACGCGGCGCGCTACCTGACGGGGGTGTCGGCGAACGACACCTTGCCCTCGCCCAGCCAGGGCATGGGCATGCTGAACCTCGGCACCTACTTCGACGAGATGGCGGCGCCGCGCATCCTCAAGGACCAGGTCCCGGCCGACGTCTTCACGGCCTCGGGCCAGCAGCGGGTGCTCACCGGCAACGTCGCCGACTCCGGCCAGCCGTTCCGGGTCACCCTCGCCTGGACCGACGCGCCGGGCCCGACCTCGGGCAACGCGTACGTCAACAACCTCGATCTCGAGGTCACCGTCGGGGGCAACGTCTACAAAGGCAACGTCTTCACCGGCGCGGCCTCGTCGGCGGGCGGCAGCGCGGACGTGCGCAACAACGTGGAGAGCGTGTTGCTGCCGGCCGGCGTCAGCGGCGCGTTCAGCGTCCGCGTGGTCGCGACGAACATCGCGGGCGACGGCGTTCCGAACGTCGGCGGAGCGCTCGACCAGGACTACGCGCTCGTCGTCACGAACGCCAACGAGGTGGCGCAGCCCGTCGTCGGCGCGGACGCGGGGACGGTCGTCTCCGACTCCTGTTCCGGCGGCGACGGCGTGCTCGACCCGGGCGAGGTCGCGACGCTCTCGCTCTGCCTGCGCAACGCGGGCGCGGCGGACAGCGCCAGCGTCGTCGGCACGCTGTTGGCCACCGGCGGCGTCACGAACCCCTCCGGCGCGCAGACCTACGGCGTCCTTTCCGCCGGTGGCGCGGCCGTCTGCCGGTCCTTCACGCTCAACGTCGGCAGCGTCACCTGCGGCGCTTCGGTGGTCGCGACGCTGCAGTTCCAGGACGGCGGCCTCGCCGTGGGCAGCGCCTCCTGGAGCTTCCCGACGGGCCAGCCCGCGACCACCCTCTCCGAGAGCTTCGACACCGTGACCGCGCCGGCGCTTCCCGCGGGCTGGACGACCACCTCGGAAGCGGGGGCGGACACCTGGACCACGGTCGCGACGACGGTCGACAGCGCGCCGAACGCGGCCTTCATCAACAACCCCGCGACCGTGTCGCTGACGTCGCTCGTCTCGCCCGTCGTCGCTCTCCCGGCGCTCGGCGTGCCGGCCGTGCTGACGTTCCGGAACAACTACGCCACCGAGAACACCTACGACGGCGCCGTGCTCGAGCTGAAGATCGGCGCGGGCGCCTTCCAGGACATCCTCGCCGCCGGGGGCAGCTTCGCGAGCGGAGGCTACAACGGGACGCTGAACAGCTCGTTCTCGAATCCGCTCGGCGGGCGGCAGGCCTGGACGGGCAGCTCCGGCGGCTACATCACGACGACCGTCAACCTCCCGCTGGCGGCCTCGGGGCAGTCGATCCAGCTGCGCTGGCGTCGCGGCAGCGACTCCTCGGTCAGCGCGACCGGCTGGCGGGTGGACACCATCTCCCTCGCGGCCGGCCGCACCTGCTGCGCGTCCCCCGCGGACGTGTCGCTCACCAAGACCGACGGGCGCACGAGCTACGCCCCGGGCGACGCGCTGACGTACTCGATCGTCGCCTCGAACGCCGGCCCGGGCGCGGCCGGCGCGACGGTCACGGACACGCTGCCCGCTGCCTTGACCTCAGCCTCGTGGACCTGCGCCGCCAGCCCGGGCTCGCTCTGCGGGAGCCTGAGTGGCAGCGGGAACATCAGCGCTCCGGTCACGCTGTTGTCGGCCGGCAGCGCCACCTTCACGCTCGCGGCCACCGTGTCGTCCTCGGCCGTCGGCAGCCTCACGAACACCGCGACGATCGCGACCACGGGCGGTGTCAGCGATCCCGTGTTGGGCAACAACTCGGCCACCGACGTCGACAGCTTCTCGGCGCTGTCCGCCGACCTCTCCATCACCAAGACGGACGGCCGGACGACCTACTACCCGGGACAGTCGGTCACCTACACCCTCACGGTCTCCAACGCGGGGCCGAACGCGGCGCCCGGCGCCCGGGTCGTCGACGCCTTCCCGACCGACCTGTCGGGCGCCAGCTGGACGTGCAGCGCGAGCGCGGGCTCGAACTGCGCGAGCCCCGGCGGCTCGGGCAACCTCGACACCACGGTCGACCTGCTCTCCGGCGGCTCGGCCACGTTCATCGTGACCGCCAGCACCTCGATCGCGGCCCCGGGCAGCATCACGAACACCGCCACCGTCGCGCAGGCGCCCGGGGTCGCCGACCCCAACCCGGCCAACAACACGGCGAGCGACGTCGACACGCGCGTGGGCGGCTCGTACTACTCGGTGACGCCGTGCCGCGTCCTCGACACGCGCAACCCGGCGGGTCCCCTGGGCGGCCCGGCACTGACGGCGGGCGTGCCCCGCTCCTTCCAGATCGCCGGCAACTGCGGGGTGCCCGCGAACGCGACGGCCGTCGCGCTCAACCTCACCGTGACCAACGCGACGTCGATCGGCAACCTGCGCGTCTACCCGACCGGCGCCACGCTGCCGCTCGTCTCGGCGCTCAACTACGTCGCCGGCCAGAACCGCGCCAACAACGGCGTCTACTCGCTCAGCGCCGCCGGCCAGCTCGACGTCCTGTGCACGCAGGCCTCGGGCACGACCGACGCGATCCTCGACGTCGCGGGCTTCTTCGTGGAGTAGGAGGCCCGGGGCGCAAGGCCGATTCGGCACGGGCGGCGGGGCCGCGCCCCGCCGCCCGTCTCAGCCGACGGGCTCGAGCCGGTAGAGCTCACCGTCGTAGTCGACCACGTACAGCTCGCCGTCGGCGTCGGCGCCGATCGCCACGACGTTGCCGATGCCGCGCAGCGGCCACTCGCGCAGGTCCGAGACCGCTCCGTCCGCGTGCCGCAGCGAGCGGACGAAACCCCGGCAGTAGTCGCCGAAGAAGTAGGCGCCGGCGAGGGCCGGCATGCGGCAGCCGCGATAGACGACGCCGCCGGTGATCGAGCAGCCCTGGTCGTGACCGTACTCGTGGACCGGCAGCGTGAGCCCGGCCCGCTCGCAGCCGCTCGCCGGGCGGTAGCACGCCGTTCCCTCCATCACGTTCCAGCCATAGTTCTCGCCGCCGTGCCGGCCCGCGAGGCCGACGTCGACTTCCTCGCGGCTGCCCTGGCCCACGTCGCCCAGGTAGAGGTCGCCCGTCGCTCGGTCGAACGAGAAG
>JBGASI010000399.1:0-4826 GCA_044229815.1 Vicinamibacteria bacterium
GAGACGGTGGCCGAGGAGACGAGAACGGCGGCGGCCGGTCCGGGCCTCACGTGGACGGTGATCGCGGAGGCTTCTCCCGCGCCGAGGCTGTCGCGCGTGCAGGAGACGATGCTTCCCGCGTTGCCGCAGAGCCAGCCGCCGCCGACGGCTTCGTCAAAGGCCACGCTTGCGGGGAGCGTCTGGGAGACGGAGAGCGTGCCGGCAGAGTCGGGCCCTGCGTTGGCGACGCTCAGGGTGTACGTGAGCGGAGCGGTCCCGGTCACCGGGTCGGGGGAGGCCGAAAGCGAGAGCGTGAGGTCGGCCTTGTCGGCCTCCGGGGGAGTCGACCGCCAGACGCTGCCGTGATCGAGACCGGCGTAGAGGGTCGTAGCCCCGGTGGGATCAAGGGCGAGGGCCTGGACGCGCCGGTGCGGATAGGGGCCAGGATAGTCTCTCGGGAGGCCCCTGTTGACAGCGACCCAGCTGCCGCCCGCGTCGGTGGACTTGAAGAATCCGTAGAACGACGTTCCGGCGTAGAGCGTCGTCGGCGTCGTGGGATCGATGACCAGGGTCGACGCCCACGAAGGGCCCGTGCTGCTCGCGGCCCAGTGGCCACCGGAGTCCGTCGACTTGAAGACCCTTTGGTTCACGGCGTAGAGCGTCGTGGGGGTTGCCGGATCGATGGCCAGGGCACTGACGTAAAACTCGCTCGGGAGTCCCGCGCTCGCACGGGCCCAGTGGTCGCCGGAATCGGTGGACCGGAAGACCCCGCCGAACCACGTCCCGGCATAGAGCGTCGTGGGTGTGGAGGGATCGATGGCGAGGGCGAACACCCTCAGGTCGCTGAGGCCGAAGCTGGCGACGGTCCAGCTGTCCCCGGAGTTGGTGGACCTGAAGACTCCGCTGTCGGCTGTCGCGGCGTAGACCGTGGCGGGGTTCGCAGGGTCAACGGCCAGGGCTCGGACGTGGTCCGTCAGGCCCTTGCGTGCGTCGCTCCAGGTGGCGCCCGCGTCGCTGGACCTGAATACTCCATAGTCCGTCCCGGCATAGAGCGTCGTGGGGGCTGCGGGGGCGATGGCCAGGGCCTGGACGTACGCCAAGCCAAGGCGGGCCCAGTTGCCGCCGGAGTCGATCGACCGGTAGACACCGCCGTCCGTCGCCGCGTAGAGCGTGGTGGGAGCCTGTGGGTGGAGGGCCAGGGCGTGGACGTCCTGGCCCGTCCGGCCCCCGTTGGCGGACACCCAGGTGCTGCCTGCGTCGGCGGACCTCAAGACCCCGCTGGCGCTCGCCCCCGCGTAGAGCGTGGGCGTCGCTGGATTGGCGACCAGGACCTGGACGGCCAGGCCAAGCCCCCGGTAGACGGCAGCCCAGGTGCGGCCGGCGTCGGTCGACTTGAAGATGCCGAAATACGTTCCGGCGCAGAGCGTGCCGGGGTCGGTGGGATCGATGGACAGCGCGTACACGTCCACCGGTTCGGGCGGCACCCCCTTCGGCGCCCAAGGCGACCACGTCACCGGGCCCCCCACGGTCGTCCAGGTGCGCCCTGCGTCCGTCGACTTGAAGACCCCGGCATTCGTGCCGGCGTAGACGTTGGCGGGGTTCGCGGGATCGACGACCAGCGCCAGGACGGGAAACGTACCCAACTCGTCCCCCGGGGCTATCTCGGGAGCGGTCCAGGTGTCGCCCGAGTTCGTGCTCTTGAAGACACCAATGCCAGCGGCGGCGTAGAGCGTCGAAGGGTTCGTGGGGTCGATGACCAGAGCACGGACGAACGCGCCCAGGTTGTCGGGGGCCCAGGTCGCGCCGGCGTCGGTCGACCTGCGGATGCCCACGCTGTCACCGGCGTAGAGCGTCGTCGGGTTCGTGGGGGCGACGGCCAGGGCACGAATGTCGTCGGGCAGGCCCGTGTCGACCCAGGTCGCTCCGGAGTCGATGGACTTTCGCAGGCCAATTTCAGTGCCGGCGTAGAGTGTCGAGGTGGTCAGGGGGTCGATGGCGAGGGCGTTGACGCTCCACAGGCCGCTCTGGACCCTGGTCCAGCTAGCGCCGAAATCGGTGGACTTGAAGATCTCACCCACGCCCGCCGTCCCGGCGTAGAGCGTGCCGGGGTTCCTCGGATCGACGGCCAGGGCTCGGATGTCCCCGCCGTAGGGCCCGCCGGTCGTCCAGACACCGGCGCCGGCGTCCACGACGGCGCAGGGGGACGAGGCGAGGGCCAGGGAAAGCAAGGCGCGCCTGCGCCAGTTGCCGGCACGCGCTGCACTCATGCTCCGGACCTCCTCCCTGAACGCTCGGCGGCAGGCTCGCGGGCGAGTCTGGTCCTGGTCTGGTTCTCCGCTGTTTTCACCAAGGTGCGCGTGTTCATCGAGTGGCTGCAATGAGTCCGATGAACCAGGGCGCGGAGACGCGGCCCAGGATCCTGGCCGGACGCCCGCCGTCCGTCCGATCGGCAGACAGCCGTCCGCGCCGCTTTGTCGCCAATCTCATTGTTTCGAGGGCCTTGGACGTGGAACGAGGGTTGCTACTGGTGCCGGGGTGAGACCGGCCCGCTCGATCCTCCTCGTCGAACCCGACGCTGCCTGCGGCGAGACGCTCGCGCGCCTGATCCGCCGCGGCGGCGACCAGGTGAGGCTCGTGCGCACCGCGCGCGCGGCGCTGGCGGCGGCGGGCCGGGGCGGCTACGACCTCGGGGTGGTGGACCTGCTGGTGAAGGGCGGCGGCGCCGAGCTCGCGCGGAGGCTGCAGGCGCGCGTGCCGCGCCTCTACCTCAGCGTGGGCGCCCCGCTGCTGACCGACGAGCTGATCGAGGCGGTGGTCGGCTTCCCCGTGCTGCGCAAGGGGCAGCTGCCGCGCCTGCTGGCAACGCGGCGGCGGCCGCGGCGCACCCGGCCCACCGTGGCCGAGAAGGTGCTGGCCTAGAGCCCCAGCCGCTTGATCCAGCGGTACAGCGTGCGGGGAGAGACGCCCAGGATCTCGGCGGCCTTCTCGCGGCGCCACTTCGCCTGCTCGAGCGCCGCGCGCACGCGCGCCGGGTCGGGGCCGTCCTCGTCGCCGTCGTCCGGCCCGTCCGCGTCGTAGCTGCCGTTGGGCAGGCCCGAGGGGGGCACGTTGGGCGCCGAGGGGGCCATCGAGACCGACACGCGCCCGGCCTTCTCGAGGATCTCGGGCGGCAGGTCCGCGCTGTCGATCATGTCGCCCTCGGCCAGGAGGCCCGCGCGCTCGACCGCGAAGTGCAGCTCGCGCACGTTGCCGGGCCAGTCGTAGGAGCCGAGCGCGGCGAGCGCCTGCGGCGTGAAGCGCTTCTGGTTGGGCAGCTGGCGCGTGAAGTGGTCGACCAGCAGCGGGATGTCCTCCGGCCGCTCGCGCAGCGGCGGGATCACCACTTTCACGCCGTTGACGCGGAAGAACAGGTCCTTGCGGAAGCGGCCGGCGGCGACCTCGCCCTTCAGGTCGCGGTTCGTGGCGCAGACGAGGCGGAAGTCGGCTCGCCGCTTGCGGGTCGCGCCGACGCGGTAGAACGTGCCCGAGTCGAGCACGCGCAGGAACTTCGACTGGATCTCGGGCAGCATCTCGCCGACCTCGTCCAGGAACAGCGTGCCGCCGTCGGCCACCTCGACGAGCCCCGGCTTCTCGTTGGCGGCGCCGGTGAAGGCCCCGCGCTCGTAGCCGAACAGCTCGCTCTCCAGCAGCGAGGAGGGCACCGCCGCGCAGTTGAGGTCGACGAAGCCCTTGCCCGAGCGCGGCGAGAGCCGGTGCACGTGCTGCGCGAGCAGTTCCTTGCCGACGCCGCTCTCGCCCTCGATCAGCACCGGCGTGCGCGCGCCGGCCACCATCTCGATCGTGCGCAGGACCTTCTGCAGCAAGGGCGAGCGCGTGAGGATGTCCGAGGAGAGGTTCCTCTGCACCTGGAAGCGCAGGCGGCGGTTCTCGCGCTCGAGCAGGGTCTTCTCGCCCGCCTTCTCGACGCGCATCCCGAGCTCCTCGAAGTTCGGGGGCTTGGTGAGGTAGTCGAAGGCGCCCAGGCGCATGGTGTCGATCGCCGACTGCACGTTGGCGAAGCCGGTCACGATGATCGTCTGCAGGTCCGGGTGTTCCTTGCGCACGGTGGCGAGGATGTCGACCCCGTCGGCGTCCGGCAGCTTGAGGTCGAGCAGCAGCACGTCCCACTCGGCGGCGTCTAGGGCCTTCAGGGCGTTCTTGCCGGTCGTGCAGATCTTGACCTCGTGGCCGGCCTTCTGCAGGAAGCGCGTGACGGTCAGGCCGAAGGTCTGCTCGTCTTCGGCGACGAGCACACGGTAGCCGGTCGAGTTCATGGAGTACCCGGAGCTGCTTTCAGGACGACGCGAAACGCGTTGCCGCCCTTGCGAGGTCTGTAGAAGAGATCGCCCCCGCGTCTGCGGAGCAGGCTTCGGGCGATCGCGAGCCCGAGCCCGGCTCCCCGCTGGGCATCGGTGGTGGCGTACGGTTCGAAGAGCTGCGCTCGCTGCCGCGGCGGCACCGTCGGCCCGGTGTCGGAGACGTCGAGCACGAGGCCGCGGGCCTGGCGGGCGACGCGCACGGCCAGGGTGCCGCCCGCCGGCATCGCCGCGGAGGCGTTCATGGCCAGCGCCATCACCACCTGCTTGAGCGAGTCGGGGTCGACGCGCGCGTGCGGCAGGTCCTTCGGCAGGCTCGAGCGCAGGCGCAGGCGCGCGAGGGCGGGGTGGCGCTCGAGCAGGCGCAGGGCCAGGGCGACCGTGGCGACCACGTCGGCCCGCTCGCCCGGGCCGCCGCGCGAGGAGTCGAGCAGGAAGCGCACGATCTTCTCGCAGCGCGCCACCTCGTGGCGGATCAGGTCGCGGAACTGT
>JBGASI010000400.1:0-4815 GCA_044229815.1 Vicinamibacteria bacterium
CGGGCCCGACCGCCGACGCGGTCAGCGCCGCCGAGTTGAGGATCGCCACCGCCGCGACACCCGCCGCCGACCACAGGTCGTGGCGATCGCGCGGGCGCATCTCGAAGAAGACCCCGGTGCCGAAGAGCAGGGCGTTGAGGAAGAGGGCCAGGAACCGAAGCCCCCGGCGGCGCGTCGGCCCGGCGGCGGTGTCGCTCACTCGAACCAGTATACCGGCCGCCGGCGCGCGCCTCGCCGTGCGGCATGGCGCATCGGGACTATGGCCGCGCGCGGCGGCGATGTGGAGACTAGTGCTGGTCCCGCGCTCGACGAGCGGACCCCGCCGCTGGTCGACTCGCCCATCCCCCGGACGGGCCGACCCTGCCGAGCGCGGGACTTACGTGTTTGCGGGTGGCCCCGCCCCGTATACTGACCCCGTGAAGACCCTCGTGCTCGCGCTGGGCAACCCGCTGCTGGGAGACGACGCCGTGGGGCTCGAGGTGGCGCGGGCGCTGCGGCCGCGGCTGGCGACGCTCGAGGGCGTCGAGCTGGTCGAGGATGAGGCGGGCGGGATCCAGCTGATGGAGCGGATGACGGGCTTCGACCGGGCGATCGTGGTCGACGCCATCACGAGCGGCGCGGCGCCCGGCACGATCCACCGCATGGGCTCGGACGGGATCCCGACCCAGCGCACGGCCGTGGCGCACGGTATCGACCTGCCGCGCGCGCTCGAGCTGGGCCGCTCGCTCGGGCTGCCGATGCCGCGCGACGTGCGCGTGGTGGCGGTCGAGGCCGAGAGCGTGCTCGAGTTCCGCGAGTACCTGACGCCGGCCGTGGCGGCCGCCGTCCTTCCCGCGACGACGGCCGTGCTCGAGGAGCTCGCCGCGGGCCCCTCCGGGGACTGAAGCTCAGGCGGCGGCGGGCCGGCCGCGGCCATGCCCGAAGGGCGCGGCGAACGCCTCGCCCAGGTAGCGGCGCACCAGCCACGCATCGTGGCGCCGGCTGCGCGAGACCCAGTAGCAGACGTCGGCCGCCGCGACGGCCTCGGCCGAAGCGTCGGGCTCGAGCTGCACCATTGGCTCGGTGATCAGGCCGACCGGCGCGTTCGCGCACGCCTCGCGCCACGGCTCCGGCAGCGCCGCGAGCGCGACGGCGTCGCGCGGCGTCACGCCGACGACACCCACGCGGCCGCGCACGACGGCCCACAGCCCCGGCAGCACACGCCCGACGAGGTCGCCGAGCGAGGGGCGCGGCCGCTCGGCGCTCGCCGGCCGGCGGCGCAGGCCCCGCCAGGCGCCCGCGAGCAGCACGAGCGGTGCGAGCCCCGTCAACAGGGCGCCCGCGAGCACCCGCGAGACGAGCCCCACCGCCCGCTGCGCGACAGGCCTCGGCTTCACGCTGCCGACCAGGAACGGGTCCGCGATCGCGACCGTGGCCTCGAGCCGGGCGTGGGTCAGCACGCCGGCGTCCGCCACGGACTGGATGAGCTCGACGGCCTCGCCGAGGTACGTGCCGGCGGTGACCAGCGAGGCCTCGACGCGGGCCCCACCGTCCACCATCGCTCCCGTGCCGACCACGGCGCCGGGTCCGATCACGGCATCATGCTCGATGCGCGCGTCCTCGCCGATCCAGACGGGCGGCACCAGCCGCGCGCTCGGGTGCACCTGCGCGCCCCGGCCGATCCAGACACCCGGCTCGACCTCCCGCCCGCCGAGGAGCAAGCCGCCGACCTCGCCCTCGAGCGCCGAACGCTGGGCGGCCACCCAGGCCCCCGCGGTGCGCGTCGAGAGCCGCACGTGCACCGCGCGCACCGCGCCCCGCTCGTGCGCCTGCGCGATCAGCCACGCGCCGAGCTGGTCCTCGTCGAGCGTCACCGGCATCTCCTCGGCGAGCTTGGGGGTCAGGCAGGCGAGGCCGCTCCAGCTCGGGACCGCCCCGGCCTCGGCGGGCGTGCAGAAGACGACGGTGCCACCGGTCCCGGACGGGACGGACGCCGGCACCAGGCAGTCACCGGAGGCCAGCAGGACAGCCCCGCGTGCGCCGCGGGCCGCGCGCTGGATCGCCGCCACCGGCCGCGCGGATTCGCGCGCGAGGTGATAGCGCACGCCCACGCCCCAGCGCGCGCCGTCGCCGAGCAGCGCCCGCACCTCCTCGGGACGCTCGCAGACGACGACGTCGAGCTCGCGGGCGCCCTGCTGCACCGCCTGCTCCACCACGTGCTGCAGGATCGGGCGGTCCACCAGCGTGCGCAGGGACGTCAGCTGCGGCCGGCCCGCGTCGGGCGCGGCCAGGCGAGTGGCCAGGATCACTGCTCTCATGACTCTTCTTCCTCCGGATGACGGGCGAAGCGGGCCTTGCGGCCCCGCAGCCGCTCGCGCAGCACGCGCGCCACGAACACGAAGTTCCCGACCCAGTAGCGCTTCCACATGCGGCCCGGCTCCTGGATGAAGCGGTACACCCACTCGAGGCCCAGCTCGCGCAGCCAGCCCGGCGCCCGCGGCACGCGGCCGGAGTAGAAGTCGAACAGGCCCCCGACGCCGATCGCGACACGGGCCCCGCTCGCCGCGAGGTTGCGGCGGATCCACTCGTCCTGCTTCGGCGCGCCGAGGGCCACGAGCAGCAGCGCGGCGCCGGAGTCGCGGATCGCGCGGGCGACCGCAGGCTCCTCCTCGACCCCGAAGAAGCCGTCGCGCCGGCCCGCCAACGTCACGCCCGGGTAGCGGGCGGCGACCCAGGCGGCGACGTCGTCCGCGACGCCCGGCCGGCCGCCGAGCAGGTAGAGGCCCTGGCCGGTCTGCTCGATCAACGCGCACAGGCGCGGGAAGCGGTCCGTGCCGTTGACGTTCTCGCGCACGCGCTGCTCGAGCAGGGCGCCCGCGAGCCGGACGCCGCTCCCGTCGGCGAGCACCAGGTCGGCCTCGCGCAGCAGCTCGGCGTAGCCGGGGCGGCCCTGCGCCTGGTTCAGGCAGTCGGCGTTGACGAAGGCGAGCTGGCGCGGCTCAGGCGAGCGCAGCCAGTCGCCGACCCGCGCCAGGGTCTCGGCCATCGTCAGGTTGTCGATGCGCTGGCCGAGGATGACGAGCCGCCCGGGGGCGGGACTCGCGTTGCCGCCGGCGAGCATGCGCATCGCCGCGGCGCGCGCCAACAGCCCCGCGTCGGCGACCGTTCCCTTCGCGGCCACGTACTCGAGGTCGCTCTCGAGCTCGGTCCCGTGAGCGACGTTGCCGAGCTGACGCACCCGCCACAGCCCCAGCAGGCCCGCCGGCGCCTCGTCCCGGCGGCGCAGGTCGGCGTCACGCGGGTCGGTCTCGTAGGGGCGCAGCGCACGCGGCCCCACCCACGACAGCTCGCCGCGCAGCACGTTGACGAGCGTCGGCAGCCGGTGCACGCCGAGCGCGCCCGCCAGCCGGCCGAGGCGGCCGCCGGGCAGCTCGAAGCGCTGCTCGACGAACAGCCCGCCGTCGCGGCGCACGCGCAGGGCGCGGCGGATCCGCGGCGGCCCGCCGGTCCAGACCAGCAGCAGCGCGACCGGTCCCCAGACCGCGGCGGCGAGCGCGGAGAGGCCGAGGTCGGCCGCACGGGTGGTCCACGGAAGGGGCGGCGCGCCGGTGGCCATGGCTAGAAGGCCCCCCGCCCCGCGAGCACGGCCGGGACGGTCTTCGCGAGCAGGCGCAGGTCCAGCAGGAAGCTGCGGCTCTCGATGTACTCGACGTCGAGGCCGACCTGGCGCTCGAACGGGATCTCCGAGCGGCCGCTCACCTGCCAGATGCAGGTCAGGCCGGGGGTGACGTCGAGCCGGCGCCGGTCGGCGAGCGTGTAGCGCTCCACCTCGGCCGGCACCGGCGGGCGGGGGCCGACGAGCGACATCTCGCCGGTCAGCACCAGCCACAGCTGCGGCAGCTCGTCGATGCTCAGCTTGCGGATGATGCGGCCGACGGGCGTGATGCGCGGGTCGCGCTTCATCTTGAACGTGACGCCGCCAGCGCCGTGGCTGTTCGCCGCGCTGAGCGCCGCCTTGCGCGCCTCGGCGTCGAGCACCATCGAGCGGAACTTGGGGAAGCGGAACTCCCGACCGTAGCGGCCGACGCGCGTCTGCCAGAACAGCACGGGCCCGCCGTCCGTCAGCTTGATGACGAGGGCCACCAGCGCGAACAGCGGGCAGAGCGCGAGCAGCGCGAGAAACGCCACGACCACGTCCACCGTGCGCTTGAGCGCCAGGGCGCCGCCCACGACGGAGCGGAACACGAGCGTCTTCACCCGGACCCGGAGGCGGCGCGCCAGCGGGCTCTGCGCGTGCAGGCGGCACAGCGCTTCGATCCGCGCCTGGCGATCGTCGGCGTGCAGGGACGGGGCGGTCATCGCCGGTGCTCCGAGGCCGCCTGCCGCAGCACGTCGAGCGTGAGCGCGGCCGCCCGCTCCCAGGTGAAGCGGGCGGCCCGCTCGAGCCCGCGGACGGACAGCCCGGCCCCCAGGTCGGGCCGCTCGAGCACGCGCTGGATCGCCGAGGCGATCGCCGCCTCGTCCGTCGGGTCGAACAGCAGCGCGGCGTCGCCCGCCACCTCGGGCAGCGAGGACGTGGCGGAGCAGGCGACCGGCGTGCCGCAGGCCATCGCCTCGCTCAGCGGGATGCCGAAGCCCTCGTAGAGCGAGGGGAACACCAGCAGCTCCGCGGCCCGGTAGAGGTCGTGCAGGGCCTCGCCGCTCACGAACCCGTTGCAGACGATGTCGGCCGCGAAAGCGCACTCGCGCGCGGCGCGCCGCACCGCGTCGCTGCCGCTCCAGTCCGGGCCCGCGAGCACGAGCTGGTGCGGCAGCCCGCGCAGGCTCTTCACCCGC
>JBGASI010000401.1:0-1400 GCA_044229815.1 Vicinamibacteria bacterium
CGCCGAGAGCGTCAGCAGGTCCACGTCGAGAGCGCGCACGTCGATCGGCAGCTTGCCCGCCGCCTGGACGGCGTCGCAGTGGACGAGCGCGCCGGCGGCCCGCGCCAGCCGCGCCGCCTCGACCACCGGCTGCACGACGCCGGTCTCGTTGTTGGCGAGCATGAGGGACACGAGGGCGGTGGTCCCGTCGAGCTTCGCGGCGAGGTCGGCGAGGTCCACCACGCCGTCCTCGCCGACGCGCGCGACCTGCAGCGCCACGCCCTGCTCGCGCAGCGCGGCGGCCGTCTTGAGCACGGCGTGGTGCTCGATCGCGCTGACGAGGAGCCCGCGTCGCGGGGGCCGGGCCCTGGCCGCGACGCCGCGCAGGGCCATGTTGTCCGACTCGCTGCCGCTCGCGGTGAACACGATCTCGGCCGGCTCGGCGCCGAGGAGGGCGGCGACGCGCCCGCGCGCGTCCTCTACCGCGGCCCGGGCACGCTGGCCGAACCAGTGCAGGCTCGACGGGTTGCCGAAGTCGTCGCCCAGGCACGGCAGCATGGCGCGCAGCACCTCGGGAGCGAGTGGTGTGGTCGCGTTGTGGTCGAGGTAGACGCGCGCGGGGCTCACTGCATGCCCCGCGCCTCGAGGATCAGCCGGGTCTTGAGCTCGTGCAGGTGGAGCGAGAGACCGACCGGGTACTGGTGGGGGTGCACGAAGCGCTTGATGCCCGGGTGCAGCCGTGCGAGCTGCTCGCCGACGCGGGCGCGCGCCGCCTCGAGCGGCGGCGTCTCGACGCAGGGCCGGCCGGATCGCAGCAGCGGTTGCAGCAGGTCCTCGCCCGGCGTGCCCGCGGGCACCCGCTTGCGGCGCGTCGGGTCGAGGGGGTCGACTACGACCGGCTCGGCCGGGAGGCCTTCGCCCTCGTCGTAGATCACGTCGGCGACGAAGCCGGCGGGTCCCGAGAAGCGCCGCACCTGCTGCACCCCCGGGTTCGAGGTCTTCGCGGCCTGCTCGGAGAGCTTCACCCGGTGCTTCCACGGCTCGCCCGGCTCGCGCACCGCGCCCAGCTTGTAGACGCCGCCCAGGGCCGACTGCTCTCCGCCGGTGACGAGCCGCGTGCCGACGCCCCAGGTGTCGATGCGCGCGCCCTGCTCCTTGAGGCTCGCGATGGTGTGCTCGTCGAGCTCGTTGCTCGCGAGGATCCGGGCGCCGTGCAGGCCGGCCTCGTCGAGCAGGCGGCGCGCCTCGATCGAGAGGTAGGCGAGGTCGCCCGAGTCGAGCCGGATCCCGATCATCTCGTGGCCGCGCTCCCGCAGCCTGCGGCCCGCCTGGATGGCGCGGCGCACGCCCTCGATCGTGTCGTAGGTGTCGACGAGGAAGCTGCAGTTGTTGGGCTGCGCCAGGGCCCAGGCGTCGAAGGC